>MTNG01000123.1 GCA_002011395.1 Candidatus Aciduliprofundum sp. JdFR-45 | reverse complement strand
AGACGGAGGCAATGGCCCGCCTCTTCCTGGGACTCCAGTATCCCGAGCACGAGACGCGGAACGACCTCCTGGCCCTCAGGGATGGGAAGAGCATACCCCTGCTGGACGGGGAGATAACTTCGCTGGACGGCCTCTCGTTCCCGCAGGGGGAGTACATCAGCAGGATAGAGGAGCGTGTGGTTCCACCGCACACGGCAAAGAGGTCCTACGTGAACGGCAGGCCGTTCTTCGTGGGTGCGCTGGCTCGCCTCGGCATAAATTCGGGATTCCTGCGCGAGGAGGCGAGGGCGCTCGCGGAGGAGTTCGGCATAGAATTTCCCTCCAGGAACACGTTCCTGAACAACGCCGCGCAGGCGCTGGAGTGCGTGCATTACGCCCATGTTGCCCTGGACCTCGTCCGGGAGATGATAGATAGTCGCTTTGAGTACATCCCGCCCTCGGAGGAGCTGAAGTTCAGGGACGGCGGCGAGGGTGTGGCGGTCGTGGAGGCACCGCGCGGGCTGCTTGTGCACCACTATAGGGTGGATAGGCGTGGCAGAGTGAGGTACGCCAACATAATCACGCCGACGGCGTTCAACTTCGCGCAGATAGAGGACGACCTGAGGACCTACCTCCCATCCGTGGGCGTGGGCGACGCGCTGAAGTTAGAGGCAGAAAAGCTTATCAGGGCCTATGACCCATGCATATCCTGCTCGGCCCACGTGGTGAGGGTTAAAGATGCATCTGACGAGGGAGGAAGAGAAGGCGCTTGAAGGTGAACTCGGCCCCGCGGTGAGGAAGGCCTACGAGATACTGGTGGCCCTCGGCGATATGTTCGGCGCGGAGCGTCTAATACCCATCAGCGGGGCGCACATATCAGGGCTTTCCTACAGGACGCTGGGCGACCACGGCGTGCATTTCATAAAAACCCTCTCCGGGGCGCGGTTCCGTGTGCCCACAACCATAAACCCCATCGGATTTGACGTGTGCAGATGGCGCGAGATGTCCATATCTGACGAGTTCTACGAGAAGCAAACGGAGGTTCTGGACATATTCAGACGCATGGGAGCGAATCCGGTGTGCACGTGCACCCCCTATCACATCCACGCCCCGCGCCGCGGAGAGCACCTCGCCTATGCGGAGTCCTCTGCGGTCGTTTACGCGAACTCCATTCTGGGGGCGATGACGAACAGGGAGGGTGGCCCTTCCGCCCTCGCGGCGGCCATAGCCGGTAAGACCCCTCTGTACGGCATGCAGGTTCCCGAGAACAGGAAGGCGAGATGTCGCGTTGAGGTTCTCTTCACTCCGAACCACGCGAGATGCTCCGCCCTCGGTCTCTATCTGGGGGCCACGCTTGGCGATGCCATACCCATAATTGCCTTTCCGGAGAGACCGGATGAGACGTGCCTCAAGCTCATGGGGGCGGCCATGGCAGCATCCGGCTCCGTCCCCATGTTTCACGTGGAGGGCGTGACCCCTGAGTGGAAGGAGGCCGGTGAGGGCGAGGAGCGCATGGCGGTGGGTGTGGAGGACGTGGAGGGGTATATTGAATCGTCCCTGCCGCCGGAGGTGGACGCCGTGGTCATCGGGTGTCCCCATCTCTCGCCGGGAGAACTCGCCGCTCTCAGCCGCATCCTTCCCCCGAAGGTTCGCCTCCCGCTCTTCGTGTTCACATCAAGGTGGGCACTTGAGAGCGCGAGGGACGCGGTCAGGGAGATGGAGATGAAGGGTGCGAGGGTGTACGCGGACACGTGCATGGTGGTGAGCCCCTTCCTCTCGCCCTACCGAAGGATACTGACCAACTCCGGCAAGGCCTACAATTACCTGAGAATGCGCAAGTTCGGAGGTCATGATGTATGGATTGCGGACGCGGAGACGATAGCCCGATATCTGTCCTGAAGGGTCGCGGGTGGGGCGCGACCGTGGAGGGGGTGGTCGTTAAGTGCGGCAGCCCCGTATCCTTCCTCGGCGATGTCTCGCCCGCAGAGGGGCGCGTGGTGGAGGGGGAGTGTGCGGGCCTTGAGATAGCGGGCCGCGTCTTTGTATTCCCGTCCGGTAAAGGGAGCACGGTCGGCTCTTACTCGGTTTACGGTCTGCGATACCACGGCAGGGCGCCCCTCGCCATGGTGACGGAGCGACCGGACCCCGTGGTGCTCGTGGGAGCGGTCATGGCCGATATACCTGTGGTTTACGGCATACCCAACGAACTGCTGCGCGATGGGGACAAAGTGCGCGTTCGTGGGAGCGAAGGACTCGTTGAGATTCCGGGCGTGAAGACCATAGATGTGGCAACAGCGTGTCTCTGGGACGGAACCCACATCCTCCTGCTCAGGAGAAGAGACGACGCGCCTTCCTTCCCCGGCAGGTGGTCCGCGGTGTCCGGCATCGTTGAGGAGGGGGAAACACCCCTGGAAACGGCCATCCGCGAAGTGAGGGAGGAGACGGGTATTTCTCTCAACCCCGCCGATATGATACGGGAGGGAACGCCCGTAATGGTGAGGGAGCGCGACGTGATATGGAGGGTTCACCCTTTC
>MTNG01000066.1 GCA_002011395.1 Candidatus Aciduliprofundum sp. JdFR-45 | reverse complement strand
CCTCCCTGCCCCTTCTGGATATCCTCTCAAACCGCGTGCGGGGCGAGGCGAATATGCCCACAAGAAGGAAATCGCCGCCGAGTTCCTCCTGAAACCTCCTTATCTCGTGCACGCTCCTTATGCCATCAATGACCACNCGNTCGGAACCGCCTATGCGTTCCAGCGTTCTGCGGGCCCAGATGTCCGGACCGTGATTCTCCCGCTCCTCCGTGGCGATCCTGCCCACGACGTCGTCTGTGAGGGGGAGACCCTGAGAGCGAACATAATCGCGAACGACATCGCCCATCCTCACGACTTCCCAGCCCTCTTCCATCGCCACTTTCACAAACTCCTCCTTGCCCGCACCGGGCATCCCAACGAGGGCTATGACCTTCATGGGGTAGCGTAAAGGGAGACCTCTTAAAAAAGTATCGCATATAATAAATATTGAGGATTTTGCACCGCTTTTTATGCCGTCCGATGGGATTTGTGCCGGCGGTCTGCCGTGAAACGTAGGAGGTGATCCATCCGCAGGTTCCCCTACGGATACCTTGTTACGACTTAACCCTCCTCGCCGACCCCAGGTTCGAACCCACCCGGAGTGAGCGGGCCCTCACCTAGAGCCGACTCGGATGGTTTGACGGGCGGTGTGTGCAAGGAGCAGGGGCGTATTCACCGCGGGATGTTGACCCGCGATTACTACGGAATCCAGCTTCACGAGGGCGAGTTACAGCCCTCGATCCGAACTACGGACGGGTTTCGGGATTACCTTCCCCTTTCGGGGTCGGAACCCATTGTCCCGCCCTTTGTAGCGCGCGTGTAGCCCGGGGGATTCGGGGCATACTGACCTACCGTTGACCCCACCTTCCTCCGGCTTATCGCCGGCAGTCCCCCTAGTGTGCTCTGCCCCCGGAGGGACAGGTGGCAACTAGGGGCAGGGGTCTTGCTCGTTATCACACTTAAGTGAACGCCCTACGGTACGAGCTGACGATGGCCATGCACCACCTCTCCGGCTCTTATTCGGGCAAGGTCGTCAGCCTGGCCCACATATGCCGGTCGCCCCCGGTGAGTTTTCCGGCGTTGAATCCAATTAAACCGCACGCTCCTCCCGTTGCAGTGCTCCCCCGCCAATTCCTTTAAGTTTCAGCCTTGCGGCCGTACTCCCCAAGCGGCCCGCTTAACGGCTTCCCTCCGGCACTGGGACCCCCCGTAAGAGCCCCAACACCAAGCGGGCAGCGTTTACAGCCAGGACTACCCGGGTATCTAATCCGGTTTGCTCCCCTGGCCTTCGTCCCTCACCGTCGGAGCCGTTCTGGCCGGACGCCTTCGCCACAGGTGGTCCCCCCGGGATTATAGGATTTTACCCCTACCCCGGGAGTACCTCCGGCCTCTCCCGGTCCCAAGGCCCGCAGTCTCCCCGGAAGTCCTACCGTTGAGCGGCAGGATTTACCCAGGGATTTACGGGCCCGGCTACGGACGCTTTAGGCTCAATAATAGTGGCCACCACTTGAGCTGCGGGTATTACCGCGGCGGCTGGCACCCGTCTTGCCCAGCCCTTATTCCTCGAGCTTTTTAGGCTCGAGAAAAGCCTCCCGCAGAGCGAGAGGCACTCGGGCTCCCCGCGTCGCGCTTTCGCGCATTGCGCAGGTTTCGCGCCTGCTGCGCCCCGTAGGGCCTGGACCCGTGTCTCAGGGTCCATCTCCGGGCTCCCCCTCCCAGGGCCCGTACCCGTCGCAGGCTAGGTGGGCCGTTACCCCACCTACAACCTGATGGGCCGCAGACCCATCCTCGGGCGCCGGAGCTTTCGGGGAAGGGACATTCCAGTACCCATCCCCTATGGGGGATTAGCCTCAGTTTCCCGAGGTTATCCCCCACCCGAGGGCAGGTTGTCCACGTGTTACTGAGCCGTGCGCCGGTGCCCCGAAGGGCCCCTTGACTCGCATGGCTTAGTCGGAGCCCGATAGCAGTGGCCTCCGGCAGGATCAACCGGAGTTGAGCCTTTATGCTTGGGGAATGTACGGCAGACCGCCGTATGCACTCCCATCGAACGTCGGATTTGAGAGGTCCTCCCTTGCGGGAGTTTTTCTCAAATCCCCACTTCAGCGGTGCCTGTTAGCAGCCGTGGAATATGGCCGCACATTCCTCCGCCGCACGGCGAATTCGCGGCCACCGCCTTGACGGCTGCCACCTCTTTGCTGATGTCAAACCACTATATATCCTTTTTCTCCCCCGTCTCCGGGGACATTCACCCCTAATATTCAACCTCTATATGAACTTTACCGAGGCGCGGTGATGTGGCCATTATTGAATTCTCCCTGAAACATTTGTAGAAAAACTTTAAATTGCAAAAGCGGTATATCATCCCCTGTCAGGCAAGGGTGAGGAAAAATGACGAGGGAAGGAATCCGCAGAAATGGAGGGTATATGAGCGACAGGGGCCATATAAATTCGGGTCCGGTGGTGAATGGTAATGGTATGATCAACGGTAACGGCATAATCAACGGGAACGGCAGGAGGAGGAACGGAGATATAGAGGGCAGTTCTTCAAAGAGATTCCT
>MTNG01000071.1 GCA_002011395.1 Candidatus Aciduliprofundum sp. JdFR-45 | reverse complement strand
TATGACCTCCACCTCGCCCCCGTAAACGGATTTCAGCGTGGACGGGAGCAGCGCATCCTCGGGTGAGCCGGACGCAAGCACGGTTCCGTTCTTCATGAGTATCACGTCATCCGCGTAGAACCCCGCAAGGTTCAGGTCATGGGTGACGAAGACCACACACATATCCCTCCCGAGTTGCCTTATGAGTTCCATTATGCGCGACGTTGCCACCACGTCCAGGTGCGCCGTCGGCTCGTCCAGGAGGAGCACCTTCGGCCGGGGCACGAGCGCCCTCGCTATGAGCGCCCTCTGGAATTCCCCGCCCGAGAGCGTGTTCACCTCCCTCTCCCGGAGATGGGCGATGTTTAGGGTCTTGAGGGCACCGCGCACATCGCCACCGCCGGCGAAACTCCCGAGGGCCACGAACTCCTCCACGGTCAGGGGGAAATCAAAACTGGATATCTGGGGCACGTAGCCCACGAGTTTCGCTATGTCTTTTCTGGTGTACTCATCTATCCCCTTCCCCATCAGAAGCACACGACCCTCGTCCGGCGTGAGTATACCGTTCATCAGTTTGAGGAGGGTCGTCTTGCCCGCGCCGTTGGGCCCGCAGATGGCGTGCACGCCAGGACCAAACTCCGCTGTGAAGCGCCTCAGAACCCATTTACTTCCGTACCTCTTCCCGGCGTCCTTCAGGGATATCATCGCCTCAACCCCCTCACCAGCAGATATATGAAGAGCGGCGTGCCGAACATGGCGGTCATTATGCCGGTGGGCATGTCCACGGGGCCTATGCTTCTCCCGAGCGTGTCCGCGAGTATCAGGAAGGAGGCACCGAAGAGGAAGGACGCCGGCACGAGATACCTGTGGTTGGCACCCACGACGAGCCGCATCATGTGCGGTATGACAAGGCCAACAAAGCCGATCACGCCCACGAAGGCCACAGCGCACGCGGTCAGGAGGGATATGAATGCCACAAGAACGCCGCGCACCATGCGCACGTTCATACCCAGCGACATGGCCTCCTCGTCGGAGAGGAGCATGAGGTTCAGATGGTCGCTGAGCATATAGAGGGCAAAGAAGCCGGCGAGCGTCGGTGGGAGAATGGTGAGCACCTCAACCATCCTCGCGCCGCTGACCGTGCCTATGAGCCAGAGATAGACGCCATGGAGGTCCTTTATCTGCATCACGAGAAATCCCGTGATGGAGGAGAGAAAGGAGCCAACCGCCACACCGGAGAGGATGAGGGACTGCGATGTGCCTCCCGCCGCCAGAGATATCATGTAGACGGCGAAGGCCGCTGCGATCGCGAAGCAGAAGGCGAGGGGCACTATGGCCCCGGGGTAGGCCATGATGGCTATTACCGCGCCGAGTGCCGCGCCGGACGATACGCCGAGGAGGTAAGGGTCGCCCAGCGGATTGCGGAAAACCGCCTGAGAGCCTGTGCCAGCCACACCGAGCGATGCACCCACGAGCGCCGCCATCAGGACTCGCGGTAACCTGACCTGCCTCACGATGACCACGTACTTCTCATCGCCCTGCCCTAGGAGCGCGGCGGCCACGTCTGTGAAGGGGATGTACGTTGAGCCAACAAAGACGCCGATGACGATGGATATGAACAGAAGCAGAAAAAGGGAGAGAATGAATGCGATGCGGGCCGGCCTACCCCGTAGAAGAGGCAAGCTCCATCACCTTCGCGGTCGTGTTGAAGGCCTCGGGGTGAAGCATTTTGGCCATCTCTAGAACCCCGTCGGCTATGCGCGGACCGGGCCTCACGAGCAGGTTCTCATCGGGGAACACGAGCACGCTGCCGTTCTTCACGGCGTTTATGGTGCTCCACGACTCGTTCGTGTATATGTCCTCGGGTGTGAGCCCACAGTGAGCCGAGAGAACGATCACGTCGGGATTCCTCACGATCACCTCCTCAAGGTCCACCGTGGGCCAGGATGTGGTGGCATCGTTAAAGATGTTTATTCCGCCCGCGATCTCAATGACCTCGGATATCCAGGTATCCGGACCCGCGGTCATCAGCGGGTCATTCCACACGATGTAGAAGACCTTTGTGTCGCTGACCCCTTCAAGTGCCTTTTCCACGCCCTCTATCTTCTCCTTCATATCCGCGACCACTTCCTCCGCTTTGTCCGTGACGTTCACGATTTTACCCACGAGGAGTATGTTCGCGTAGATGTCCTCTATAGTCCTTGGGTCCAGTATGACCATGGGTATTCCCGCCTCCTCCATCATGGGGAGGACATCGTTTATCTGCGCGGGCGTGTTCACGCCTATCACGAGGTCGGGCGTGAGATTGATTATCTTCTCCACGTCGGGCTCCCAGTAACCGCCCACGCGCTCCTTCTCTGACACCTCAGGCGGGTAGTCGGAGTAATCGGTCACTCCGACCACCCTGTCAAACACGCCCAGATAGTAGAGTATCTCCGCGGTGGACGGGGAGAGAGCGACGATTCTCTCCGGCTCCTTCTGTATGACGACCGTCCTGTTGAGGTCATCCACCACCTCAACGGGATATGCCGTTCCCCCTTCCCCGCCGCCCACAGGCGGCGGCTGAGTG
>MTNG01000101.1 GCA_002011395.1 Candidatus Aciduliprofundum sp. JdFR-45 | reverse complement strand
GCCGGTGTTTATATAAATATTGCTCACCCCCGCGCACGCCCGTAGCCGCCTCCGCCCGGGGTCTCTATCCTCACCACGTCACCTGGCTCCAGCGCCACGGTCGTCTTCGACCTGAGAGGTATGACCTTTCCACCCCTGAGCAACAGGTTCAGGCCCGGCTTCCCGTCGCCGCCCCCTGCGGCCCCCCTCGGCGCGAAGGCGCGCCTCTCGCTCTGGATGGAGAGGGTGGCGGGCTGGAGACACATGATCTCCCTGATTATCCCGTCGCCGCCCCTGTACCTCCCCTCTCCGCCGCTCCCGTCCCTTATGGAGTAGCGGAGGACGCGGAGCGGATACGAGGTCTCTATGACCTCCACAGGCGTGTTCATGGTGTTCGTCATGTGCGTGTGGACCGCCGAGGTCCCGTGGGAGTGTGGCGTGGCGCCCGCGCCCCCGCCTATGGTCTCGTAGTATGTGAAGTTCTCGTTGCCTATGCATAGATTGTTCATGGTGCCCTGCGACTGCGCGGGTATCTCCCCCGGGAGGGCCTCGCTCAGGGCGAGCAGCAGCACGTCCACTATCCTCTGTGACGTCTCCACGTTCCCCGCCGCGACGGCGGCGTGGCCGCTCGCGTTCACCACGCTGCCCTCGGGGGCGCGTATGTCAAAGACGCTGAGATACCCCTGATTCACCACGATGTCCACCCCGAGAAGACAGCGGAACACGTAGTAGACGCACGACCTCGTCACCGCTATGGGACAGTTCACGTTGCCCTTCCTCTGCGGATCCGTCCCCGCGAAGTCCACCGTCACGCCGTCACCTCGCATCTCCACCGTCGCTTTTATTCTCACAGGCGAGTCCTCAACGCCGTCCCCGTCCAGAAAATCCTCCGCCCCGTATCTCCCCCGCGGGAGGTCCCTCAACCTCGCGAGGGTCATCCTGCGGGAGTACTCCATCATCTCATCTCTTATCTCCATGAACTTCTCCAGCCCGTACTTCTCCACGAAGGTGAGAACCGCTCTTTCGCCCAGGTTGTTTGCGGCTATCTGCGCCCTCAGGTCGCCCAGACGCTCCCGCGGCGTCCTGGTGTTCGCCAGTATGATGCTGAAAACGTCGCGGTTCTCCCTCCCGCGGGCCACGAGTTTGCACGGCGGGATTATCAGCCCCTCCTGGAAGACCTCCGTGGTTATCCCGGGCATGCTGCCGGGCGCGTACCCGCCTATATCCGCATGATGCGCCCTGTTCACCACGTACGCGATTATCTCGCCCCGGTAGAACACGGGCTTCACCAGCGTGACGTCGGGGAGATGCGTCCCGCCGAAGGCCGTGGCATTCACCACGATCTGGTCGCCCTCCTCCATCTCCACGTTTTCCAGCGCGGACATGGTGGCCGGCAGGCTGCCAAGGTGCACTGGTATGTGCTCGGCCTGCGCGAGCAGCCGCCTTTCCGCGTCAAACAGCGCGCAGGAGGCGTCCATCCTCTCCTTTATGTTGGGGGAGTAGGCAGTCCTGCGGAGCGCGATGCCCATATCGCGGGGTATCGAGATGAGCGTGTTCTTGAGGATTTCAAACTCTATGGGGTTCATCTCCTGCACCTCCTCAACTCGTATATACCGTAACCGTCCGCCGCGAGGGTCCATCCCGGAGGTACGAGCGTCGTGAAGGTCTCGTCCTCCACCACGCACGGCCCATCCAGCGTGGCCCCGAAGAGCGGCCCCCTGTAGATGTCTGCCGACCACTCCTCGCCCTTCCAGATTATGGCCCTCTCGCCCGCGCGCTCCATCGCAGCTTCCTTCCTCTCCTTCAGCGAGAGGGATAGACGGCGGACCGAGACGCGGAGCCTTATGTTCACGAGTTCAACCTCCATGTCGGGGCTGCTGTAGCCGTACTCCCTCTCGTGGGCCGCGTGGAATTTCGCCTCGGAGTCCGCGACCCCCGTGTACGGCACGTTGAGTTCGTAGCCCTGCCCGCTGTACCTCAGGTCCACGGATGGAATGAAAACGGCGTCCTCCTCGCGCAGGTCGGCGTCGCGCATCTCCTCCAGCGCTCTCTCTCTGAAGGTGCTGAGGGTCCCCTCTATGGTCTCTCCCGCCTCGCGGAGCGGCATTATTCTCGTCACGCGGTAATCGTAGACCGCATCAGCGACCAGTATGCCGAACGCGGAGAAGGCGCCGGCGTGGAAGGGTATGAGAACCCTCTCGATATCCAGCATCTCCGCGAGGGCCGCGGCGTGTATGGGTCCTGCCCCGCCGAAGGCCACCAGCGCGAAATCCCTCGGGTCCAGCCCGCGCTGGAGCGTCACCGCCTTTATGGCGCTGACCATGTTGCTGTTCACTATCTCCCACACGCCCTCCGCGACCTCCATCGTGTCAAGGTTCAGGCGCTTCGCGATCGCGTCGCAGGCCTTCATCGCGCCCTCCCTGCTGAGGCGCATCCCGCCCGCTATCGTCTCGCCCAGGAAGCCGAGGAGGAGGTTCGCATCGCTGACGGTGAATTCCGTACCTCCGCGCCCGTAGCACGCCGGTCCCGGATGCGAGCCGGCGCTCCTCGGGCCAACGTGGAGCGCGCCGCCCTCATCCACCCACGCTATGCTACCTCCGCCCGCGCC
>MTNG01000036.1 GCA_002011395.1 Candidatus Aciduliprofundum sp. JdFR-45 | reverse complement strand
TGGGTCTCCCCATCTTCGCCGGCGATGCGGCNGGCCTGTCCTATTTCCTCGGATACACGGGCGGCTATCTCCTTGGCTTCCTCGTGGCGCCCTACATAACCGCATGGGTTTCCCGCAGAATGCGTATGTCCACGGCAGGGTGTTACCTTGCGTCTCTCGCCGGAACTCTGGTCATACTCGCGCTGGGGACGGTATGGCTTGCCGTGCTTATGGGCAATGTATGGACGGCGATATGCGCGGGCTTCCTGCCCTTTGTCCTGTGGGAGGCGTGCAAGGCGCTCGTGCCTACGCTCCTGGCAAAAAGCGTGCTTGTAAAGAAATGAATCAGAAGGGGAGCCCCTCGCGGGGCACCTTCTCCCAGTCCTTCAAGAACCGCTCTATCCCCTCGTCCGTCTTGGGATGTTTGACCATCTTCTGGAGCACGGGGAAGGGCACCGTGGCGATATCTGCCCCTATGAGCGCCGCCTCGAAAACGTGCTGCGGGTGCCTTATGCTCGCCGCTATTATCTCGGTCGCGAAGCCGTAGTTATCGTATATCTCCCTTATGTCCCTTATCAGCTCCACGCCCACGTGCCCGATGTCGTCCAGCCGACCCACGAAGGGCGAGACGTAGGTGGCACCGGCCTTCGCCGCCAGAAGCGCCTGATTGGCTGAGAAGACGAGGGTGACGTTCGTCTTTATCCCCTCCGCGGAGAGGATCTTCACCGCCTTGAGCCCCTCCACCGTCATGGGTATCTTCACCACCACGTTTTCCCCGAGTTCCGCCAGTTTCCTCGCCTCTCTGACCATCCCCTCGTGATCCAGCGATATGGCCTCCAGGCTGACAGGTCCCGGGACGATGCTGAGTATCTCGCGCACGACGTCCATGAAGGTCTTTCCGTCGCGCGTCTCCTTTGAAATCAGCGTGGGGTTCGTGGTCACGCCGTCCACGATGCCCCAGGAGACGCCCTCTCTAATCTGCTCCACGTTGGCCGTGTCAAGAAATATCTTCACATGATCACCTCCTTAACCTTCTCAACTATCCCTCGGGCATTCAGATTGAAGTAATCCATCAACTCCCATCCGCCGCCGCTGATGCCGAATACATCTGGTATTCCAAGCCGGCGCATGGGAGTGGGGTGCTCCTCAACAAGCACTTCCGCTACCCTGGACCCGAGGCCGTTGTAGATGTTGTGCTCCTCTGCAGTCACGATGCCGTTTGTCTCCCTCGCCGCTTTTACCACCGCCTCGCGGTCGATGGGCTTGATGGGGACCATGTTCACGACCCTGACATCCACGTCGCCCTTTAGCATCTCTGCGGCCTCCAGCGCGGCGGCCACGAGGAGGCCGGTTGCTATGACGGTGACATCGCTTCCGTCCCTCAGGACCTGAGCCCTGAAGAGGTCAAAGTCGTGGCCGTCGGTGACCGTAGGTACCTTCTCCCTGCTGAGCCGCACGTAGGCGGGGCCGCTGAACTCCTCCGCCACGCCCCTCACCACCTCTCTTGTTTGCGGCGCATCGGCGGGCACGAAGACCTTCATGTTTGGTAGCGTGGTCATGAGACCCAGATCCTCTATCATCTGGTGCGATGCACCGTCCGCCCCGACGGTGATGCCCGCGTGGCTCGCCACGATCTTCACGTTGAGCTTCGGGTAGCAGATGCTCTGCCTTATTATGTCGTAAGCCCTGCCCGTGGCAAAGACAGCGAAGGTTGATGCGAAGACGATGCGGCCGGTGGTGGCGAATCCCGCGGCCACACCCATCATGTTCTGTTCCTGTATGCCCATGTTGAAGAAGCGGTCCGGATACACCTTCCCGAAGCGCGCCGTCTGCGTTGAGGTGGAGAGATCCGCGTCCAGCACGACCATATCGGGATATTTCTTTCCAAGCTCTATGAGCGTCTCCGCGTAGGCCACGCGCTGCGACTCAAAACTCCACTTCTTCATAGACCTTCCTCCTGGCCTCCTCAATCTCCTCTATCGCCTTTCTGTACTCCTCCTCCGTCCTCGGGGGCTTTCCGTGGTACTTGTGCGTGTTCTCCATGTACGAGACGCCCTTGCCTTTTATTGTCCTTGCTATTATAACCGTGGGCCTGCCCTTCACGTTCCGCGCTATTTCCAGCGCCTCCATGATCTGCACCACGTCGTGTCCGTTGATCTCAACCACATGCCAGCCGAAGCCCCTCCACTTCGCCTCTAAACTCTCCAGCCGCAGTATCTCCTCCGTGGGGCCGTCCAGCTGTATCATGTTGCGGTCCACGATGGCCACGAGGTTGTCAAGAGAGTGGTGCGCCGCGCTCATGGCGGCCTCCCAGACGCTTCCCTCGTGCAGTTCGCCGTCCCCCAGGAGGACGTATACGCGGTAATCCCTCTTGTCCAGCTTTCCGGCCAGAGCCATTCCGACGCCAACGCCCAGCCCCTGCCCCAGCGAACCGGTGGACATGTCCACGCCGGGGAGATCCATAGAGGGGTGTCCCTGGAGGCGGGAGCCGATCTTCCTGAGCGTGTACAGCTCCTCTATCGGAAAGAATCCCCTGAGTGCAAGGGCAGCGTAATAGGCGGGGGCCGCATGGCCCTTTGAGAGCACAAACCTGTCTCTGTCAGGCCAGCGGGGATGTTCGGGGTCAAGTCGCA
>MTNG01000127.1 GCA_002011395.1 Candidatus Aciduliprofundum sp. JdFR-45 | reverse complement strand
CACGCGACAGGGCGAGATAAATTATTTATAGACGGTGCCGTTTAGGATGCGTCGGTTTAAGAGGTGATCACCGTGGCAAACGGTCTATACACTGCCAGAAAGCTGGCCGAGGACAGGAAGAGGTTCAGGTGGAGCGACAGGTATTACAAGAGGCGCATGCTCAGGTTAAAGGAGAAGAACGACCCGCTGGAGGGGTCACCCCAGGCAAGGGGCATAGTCATTGAGAAGGTGGGGATTGAGGCGAAGCAGCCCAACTCCGCCATAAGGAAGTGCGTGAAGGTGCAGCTCATAAAGAACGGGAGGATCGTGACTGCCTTCGCCCCCGGCGACGGCGCGATAAAGCATATAGACGAGCACGACGAGGTCATCATAGAAGGTATAGGCGGGAGGCTGGGCCGCTCCAAGGGTGACATACCGGGAGTGAGGTATAAGGTTGTCAGCGTAAACGGCATATCGCTCAAGGAACTGGTGAAGGGCAAGAAGGAGAAGCCTGTGAGGTGATGAACTGTGGAGAAGATTCTCATTTTCGGCAAGTATGACCCCGAGGAGGTCGTCATAAGGGATCCGGGGCTGGCCAAGTACATATGTCTCAGGCCTATGATAGCGCTCCACACCCACGGGAGGCACGCGAAAAAGCACATGGGTAAAAGGGATCTGAACCTCGTGGAGCGGCTCATAAACAACCTTATGAGGGACGGCAGGTACGGCGGCAAGAAGATGAGCGCTTATAAGGTTGTGAAAAAGGCCTTTGAGATTATAGAGAAGAAGACGAAGAGAAACCCGCTTCAGGTGCTCGTGGAGGCAGTGGAAAACGCAGCCCCGAGGGAGGAGGTTACCCGTCTCAAGATGGGAGGCGTGGCGGTTCCGAAGTCGGTGGATGTCTCGCCCTCCCGGCGCCTTGACATAGCACTGAGGAACATAGCGGTGGGCGCTGTGAACGCCTCTCACAAGAACGTCAAGCCGATAGAGCAGTGTCTGGCGGATGAGATCATGAAAGCCGCCAACTACGATATGGGAAGTTACGCGATCTCCAAGAAGGAGGAGATAGAGAGGATCGCGGAGTCGGCACGCTAAGGTGGTGCAGATGGGACGCAAGGAGGAGAACATAAAGAAGGCGCTAAACCTCATGGGGAAGGTCAAGTACATACGCAACATGGGCACCGTGGCCCACATAGACCACGGGAAGACGACGCTTTCGGATAACCTGATTGCGGGCGCGGGGATGATCAGCGAGGAACTGGCCGGAAAGCAGCTTGTTCTGGACTACGACGAGCAGGAGCAGGCAAGGGGCATAACGATTAACGCCGCGGCGGCTTCCATGGTGCACGAGTACGAGGGCGAGGAGTACCTCATCAATCTCATAGATACGCCGGGCCACGTTGACTTCGGTGGCGACGTCACGAGGGCCATGCGCGCCGTGGACGGCGTCATACTCGTGGTATGCGCCGTGGAGGGTGTAAAACCCCAGACGGAAACCGTCATAAGGCAGGCCCTGAAAGAGAAGGTCAAGCCCGTTCTATTCATAAACAAGGTGGACCGCCTCATAAACGAACTTCAGCTGGACGGAGCTCAGATGCAGCAGAGGTTCACAAACATTATAACCGAGGTGAACCGCCTCATAAAGAGGTATGCACCCCCTGAGTTCAGAGACAGGTGGCTCGTTAAGGTTGAGAACGGAAGCGTCGCCTTCGGAAGCGCGTATCACAACTGGGCCATAAGTGTGCCCTTCATGAGGAAGTCGGGCATAACATTCAAGGACGTTTACGAGCACCTATCAAAGGGCGAGTCAAAGGCGCTCGCCAAGAAATCGCCGCTGTACAAGGTCGTGCTGGATATGGTCATACAGCACCTCCCCTCGCCGATAGAGGCGCAGAGGTACAGAATACCACACATATGGAAGGGAGACATAGAGAGCGACGTGGGGAAGGCCATGCTCAACGTGGACCCCAAAGGCCCGCTGGCCATGATGATAACGAAGATCATAATGGACCCGCACGCCGGAGAGGTGGCCGTGGGAAGGATCTTCGGCGGCACGCTCCGGAGAGGACAGGAAGTTTACATAGTGGGCATGGGCGGGAAGAGATACAGGGCTCAGCAGGTCTCCATGATGGTGGGTGCGGATAGAATACCTGTAGAGGAGGTCACCGCCGGCAACATAGCGGCGGTTATAGGGCTGAGGGACGCCGTGGCTGGCTCAACGATATCCTCCCTGCCGGACATGGAGCCCTTTGAACCCATAAAGCACTACTCCGAACCGGTAGTCACCATAGCGATAGAGGCGAAGCACACGAGGGACCTGCCAAAGCTTATAGAGGTGCTGCGCAGCGTAGCGAAGGCCGACCCCTCGCTGAGGGTGGAGATCAACCAGGAGACGGGAGAGCACCTCCTCTCGGGCATGGGAGAACTGCATCTGGAGGTGACGCTCTACAGGATACAGCACGAGCACGGCCTTGAGGTCATAACCTCCGAGCCCATAGTGGTCTACAGGGAGACCGTGGATGGCAAGGGCGGTCCCTTTGAGGGAAAATCGCCCAACAGGCACAACAGGTTCTACTTCGTGGTGGAGCCGCTGGAGGAGAGCGTGATAAACGCCATCAGGGAGGGAGAGATACCCGAGACCATGAGGATAAAGGACAGGAAAGCCCTCGCGGCCAAACTGGAG
>MTNG01000097.1 GCA_002011395.1 Candidatus Aciduliprofundum sp. JdFR-45 | reverse complement strand
CGCGGCGGTGCACAATACGAGAAGTGGAAATGCGCATTTCATAGCGGCGGACGACAGGCAGTGCATAGAGATGATAAAGGCCCTGCTCTCTTACCTGCCGAGCAACAACATGGAGGAGCCGCCTGTGGTGCCCACGGGCGACCCGCCGGACAGAATGGATCCCGAACTAAACTCCATCGTGCCCGACGATCCCAAGAGGGGCTACGATATGAAGGAGATAATAGCGAGGGTGGTGGATGCGGGCACCTTCATGGAGGTCCACGCACACTTCGCCACGAACATCATCGTGGGGTTCGCCCGGCTGAACGGGAGCACCGTTGGGATTGTGGCCAATCAGCCGAAGGTCCTCGCCGGCTCGCTGGACATAGACGCGTCGGACAAGGCGGCCAGGTTCATCCGGTTCTGCGATGCGTTCAACATACCCATAGTCACGTTCGTGGACGTCCCCGGCTACCTCCCCGGCGTGGGACAGGAGCACGGTGGCATAATAAGACACGGTGCAAAGCTCCTCTACGCCTACTCCGAGGCCACGGTTCCCAAGATAACGGTCATAGTGAGGAAGGCGTACGGGGGCGCGTACATCGCCATGGGCTCAAAGCACCTCGGTGCGGACATCGTTTACGCGTATCCCACGGCGGAGATAGCGGTGATGGGCCCCGAGGGAGCGGTGAGGATCGTATTCAGAAAGGAGATTAAGGCCGCGGAGGACAAAGCGGAGAGGGAAAGGGAACTCGTGGCAGATTACAGGGAGAAGTTCGCGAATCCGTATGTGGCCGCGGCGAGGGGCTACGTGGACGACGTGATACTGCCCAGCGAGACCCGCCCGCGCCTCATCATGGCCCTTGAGGCGCTGAGGACGAAGAGGGAGGACCGCCCCATGAAGAAACACGGGAACATCCCCCTGTGAGGTGCCGGTAATGGATGGAGTGCAGGTTGCAATTGTGGGTATCTCAATGGTCTTCTTCGTGCTGGGGATCCTCGCATCGGTGATTTGGTTAATAGGGCTGGTGTTCAGGGAGGCAGAGGTGGAGAAGCCGAAGAAGGTTCTTGTTCCCGTCGCCTCACCTCGCGAAACGGTTACCGGGAAGCGGGTGGATCCCGAGACCGTGGTGGCGATCACAGCGGCCATATCCGCCTACCTGGGGGGAAGGAAGTTCAGGATAGTGAGCGTACAGCCCGCCAGAATGAGCCCGTGGAAGGAGGCGGGCCTGCTCCGCCTGATGAGGAGGTATGGAAGATGAGGAGGAAATTCAGGGTTACCGTCAACGGGAAGGAGTACGTGGTGGAGATAGAGGAGATAGGAGAGGGGGCACAGGTGCCCGTGGCGCCGTCTCCGGTACCCGCGCCGGCACCCGCTGTGCCCGCCGCACCGCCGCCGTCCCCGAAGGAGAAGGGTGGTGAGGGCGGAGATGGCGTCGTTACTGCCCCCATGCCGGGCAAGGTTCTGAGCGTGCGCGTTCGCCAGGGTGAGCGGGTCCAGAGCGGGCATGTTCTGCTTATACTGGAAGCGATGAAGATGGAGAACGAGATAGTGGCCCCCGTGGGCGGCGTTGTGGAGGAGATACGCGTATCGGAGGGGGCAAGCGTGGAAAGGGGTGATGTTCTCGTTGTTATCAAACCTGATTGAGATACTGCGCATCGGCTTTGAATCCATGGGGTGGCAGAATTACGTGATGATAGTAGTAGGCGGAGTTCTCGTCTTCCTCGGCATAAGGTACAAAATGGAACCGCTCCTCCTGGTTCCCATCGGGTTCTCGGCGATACTCGCCAACTTTCCGGCCGCGTCGCAGATAACGGAGTTCATGCACCTGATATACGTGTACCTCATCCGGACGGAGGTCATACCCATACTGATATTTCTGGGTCTGGGGGCCATGACGGATTTTGAACCGCTGCTGGCGGACCCCAAGACCTTCCTGCTCGGGGCCGCGGCACAGATAGGCGTCTATGTTGCCATGGGCCTTGCCCTAGTGCTCGGCTTCGGCCTGCACGAGGCGGCCGTCATAGGCATCATAGGCGGAGCGGACGGCCCGACGACCATATACCTATCCACGCAACTCGCACCGGAGATCCTGGCCGCGGTGACCGTGGCCGCCTACTCGTACATGTCGCTGGTGCCCATAATCCAGCCCCCCATCATAAGGGCCATGGTGCCGAAGAGGATGAGGCGCGTGGAGATGAAGCCGCTCAGAAAGGTCTCCCGCAGGGAAAAACTGCTCTTCCCCGTGGCGGCCACCATCGTGACCGGGCTGCTCGTCCCCTACGCCCTTCCGCTGATAGGGATGCTCATGTTTGGGAACATACTGCGGGAGAGCGGCGTGACAGAGCGGCTCGCCAAGGCGGCCAGCAACGAGATAATAAACATCGCGACCGTTCTCCTCGGACTGGGCATAGGTGCCATGATGACAGGCGATGCGTTCCTCAGGCTGGAAACCCTCAAAATACTCGGGCTGGGTGTGGTCGCCTTCGCGTCCGCGACCGCCGGGGGCGTGCTGCTGGGGATGGGCATGTACTACATAACGCGGGGGAAGGTGAACCCCCTGATAGGCGCCGCTGGGGTGAGCGCCGTTCCAATGAGCGCACGGGTTGTGAATAGAGAAGGGCTGAGAGAAAACCCGCGCAACTTCCTGCTCATGCACGCCATGGGGCCGAATGTGGCGGGCGTCATA
>MTNG01000044.1 GCA_002011395.1 Candidatus Aciduliprofundum sp. JdFR-45 | reverse complement strand
CCACGAGCATCTCCACGAACTTCCTCTGGGTCCTGTTCCCCGTGTAGAGCCCGCTGCTCACGTCCATTCCCTGCAGGGGCAGGAGTTCCAATCTGCCCCCTCCCTTCCCCTCGTAGTAGATGAGCGGAACACCGACGCTCAGCGCAGCCATGGCCAGGGCCAGCGCCATGACCTTCGTCCCGCCCGTGAAATTGACCACAGCGTCCTCTGAGAGGTGCTCCTTTGCCGCGGATAGACAGTCGCCGAAGTCAAGGGGGTTTATGAAGTGCAACCTGACGGGCACGCCCTCGTCATCGCACGCGTCCACCGCCTCCTTCAGGGCGCTTTCAACCATGGCCCTGTTCTTCTCGTTTTCGTAACCGTAGAGTATAACAACCTCGTCGGGCCTGAGCCGCCTGACAACGTCAGTTACGACGACAGAGTTCCAGCCCAGGGTGCATATCAGTTTCATGGGTCTTCATCCCCTCATTGAACATTAATCTTTCTCCAGCACGGGTATGTCCACGGTGTGCACCGGTATGGAGGGCGGGCTTGGCCACCGCGGGAGGCGCACAGGCGGCCCCTGTGGNTCCATCTTGTAGCTGAGATACACGTGGTACAGCCTCAGGGTGTCGGAGAGTGTGAACCTGAGCGCCGTCCCCATGTCTCCCAGGGATATGGCATGCTCTATCTCCTCTATGTACTCGTTCTGCCAGGGTACGGGTATGCTGCCCAGTCCACCCGGCACGTGCGTGTTCCAGTAGGCGGATAGCTCCACGACCTCCCTCGCCCTGAACGTGATGGTCCTCCTTGGAGCGGTGTACATGTAAACCCTCTTGTCCACGATGGAGTTGAGAACGTCCTCCAGATTCCTGTCAAAGTCGGCCGATGTGCGCACCATCGCACCTATGCCGTTTTCATCCACCATTCCAACCGCTATGACGTCGTCGTACATGTCCACGTTCGTGGCGTATAGAAAGAGCAAAACCTCCCCTGGCAGGGTCGTCGGCACGCTCTGATGGAAACCCCAGTAGCCCTTGACATCGCTTGACTTCCTGACCACGTCCACGCGGGAGGTCAGCCCGCACGTCCCCACGAGCTTTTCCAGTTCCTCTCCAAGCGCCTTCCAGTCCTCTTTCACTCTCCCACCTCCTCGTAAACCTTCCTAACGAGCCCATCGGGCCTTACCTGGATCACCTTCACCCCCGCGCTGAGCACCCATGAGTTCCCCCGCGCTATGTCCTCGGCCACGAGGAAGATAGTGAGCCGTCCCCTCCTGCTCACGGCGTGCATCAGCGCCGTTCCGATGTCAGATACCTCACCATCCGTTATCAGGTATGTGTGCAGATCCAGGCCCATGTTCCGCGCCCTCTCCAGGGCCGGTCCAACGGTGGTCCCGCCTGAGGGCACGACACGGGCGATGAAGTCCACTATGCGCGAGATGTCCCTTGTGGGCTCCACGACATGGCACAGCGACACGTGGGAGGAGAAGGGCACAAGGCCAACCCGCGCACCCATCTCCACGGCTTTCCGTGCGACCACGTACACCGCCTCGCGCACGCGCGCGAACTTCTCGCCCGCCATGGAACCACTGCAGTCCACAACCATCACGCAGTCGCGCGCCCTGTCACCGCCCGCGTCCCTGCCCCTGTCATCTTCCACGCGTTTGAGGGAGTATACGCCGGGCACCACGGCTCCAAAGGAGCTCAGGGTTCTGATGAAGTCCAGGTCCTCCGGGGGGTCGCCGGGCGACCACGGGGCGTGGGCCATCTCCCTGCGGTCCTCTCCACCCTGTCCGGCCTCAACCTCAAGGTACGCCTGCAGCATCCTGAGCTTCCTGTACTCCACGAGGACGGGGTCCTCCGCCACGGAGTAACCGCCCTCCGTTCCCACCGACGTGCGCGGTGAGAGCCAGTCGTCGCGGGCGAACAGTTCCTCGGGGTCAACGCCCTGACGTATGAGCGCTTCGGCAACGGCCTGCGGGTCAAGTTTAACAGTGCCGTCCGCATCGCCCATATCGCAGTTGCCACTGCCCCCCAGACGTACGAATATGTGCTTGATGAAGTGGAGGGGCAGCGCAAAGGTGTTCGTCTCGTTCCGGAGTATCCTTGCAATCTGGAGAACCCTCTCGTAGAAATCCCCCTTTCCTTTGAGGAACCTGTACACCTTTGAGCCGTCAGCGGTGCGGGGGAGTGTGGTCTCCATACCTATGCATGCGGCGTGCTCCGCGTACACGGAGCCCATCACACCCACAAGCCCCTCAGTCCTGGACCCGACGCTCGTCTCCAGGAAGCGCAGGTACTCCTCTCCGTAAACCTCCATGAGGGCCGTGTCCACGAGCAGGTCCGCCACGACGTTCGCGAAAAGCCAGGGGTCCAGATGACCCGCGTGCATGCCTATGTACGCCATGACAACGCCCACGTCGGGGTTCTTCGGGGAGATGAACCAATGCCCCAGTTCGTGTCTGAATACATTCCTGATGAAGTCGTCGGGCATCTCCATCAGGTGCACGGGCACGCGCACCTTTTCCCAGTCAAAGGAGGGGGCGGTGTTCCCCTCCACGACCTCCAGCGCGAAGACCTTGCCGTACTCGCTGCACACCTCGCGGAAGATCTCCTCCATCACCCCTCCACCTCCCTTTTAAGAAATCCGAGCACCCTTGAGGCGTTCTCCAGCGCCGCCTCGTTTCCCTTCA
>MTNG01000125.1 GCA_002011395.1 Candidatus Aciduliprofundum sp. JdFR-45 | reverse complement strand
CCTCCTCGGAGACGCTCACACCGTTCTTCCGTATCGTGGCCCTCGGACTGCCTATACCGTCGTGGCTCGCGCACGTGGGCACGCTTATGAAGGGTATCCCCAGGTCCGAGGATGCTTTCTTCGCAAGGTCTATCTTGCTTCCGCCGCCGACGCCGAGCATGAAGGCGGACGATGTCTCTTCCGCAACCTCCTTCACCCTGCCCAGCTCCTCCTCCGTGGCCTGGCCACATATCACCTCGTGGACCTCGTATCCGTGGTCCTCCAGGACCTCCCTCACCCTGCGACCGGCCACCTCCATCGTTCTGGGCCCTGTGACCATGACCGCCCTCTCCCCCAGACCTAGGCGGTCCGCAACCTCGCCTATCCTCTCTATGACGCCGTGGCCCGCGTGTATCTCCCGCGGAAGGGTGGTCCACCTGTACTTCTGAAACGCCATCCCCCTGTGATAGGGGCGGGTGGGATATTAAAATTGCGGATGCGCGGCGGAGCGGCCAACAGGTAAGATATGCCGAAAAGTTTTTATATAGATATGCATATATCTTTCCGGTGAGCAACATGGCAGAGGAGTATCCAAAGGGGGCATTTATACTGACCCTGATAGGGGCGATATTGAGTCTGATCGTGGGAATACCGCTGGCCATGATGGGCGGGATCATAGCGATGTTCCTCCCGTCGCTGGGCATTCTGTGCATGGTGATCCCGCTTCTGGGCGGGATACTGGGCATCGTTGCGGCCATCCTCATGAGGAACCCGGAGAAGGTCAAGACCGGTGGGGCCCTGGCGATAATCGCAGCCATTCTGTCCCTGATAGGCGTGCTGAGCTTTATCCTCCTGCTCATAGGGGGCATAATGGCGCTCAGGTGGAAGAAGCCAACGGGTCAGTGAACAGAGCAGTATAAATCTGCCATTTTATTATTTTTATTTTCAACGCATTTTGTACATGGCCACCCAGTAGTCCCCCGACTGGTAGTAGAAGACCTCCACCGCACCGTTTGCTACCCTCTCCACGTCAACCCTGACGACGCGGTCGGGGAGATAGTAAACGCCGTATACGGCGGTGAGGGAATCCACCACCACGTACGACCCATTGCCCAGGGCGGAGAGGTTGCCCCACCCCTCGGGCGGCAGCGTGCTCACGTTCGCGACCGCCCTCGCAATGTGAGGCGGTCCGTAAACGGGGCCCCCCGTTGAGTTGAGGAACGCGCTGAGTTTCTGCATTCCCTCATCCATGGGCGGCGAGGATATGTATCTGAGCGCATCGCTCCAGTTCACCTCGTATATCTCGGCCCAGTAAGCCTCCACCTCAAACCGTTCCACCAGATGGAACGGCTCAGAGGAGAACTTCTCGTAGGATTCTTCGGAGATGGGTATGGGCGCAACGTAGGGGTCCGAGAGACCTCTGTAGCCGCCCACGCCGTACCTGTACATCTTGTCGTCTATCAGAACGTATTTAACGGGAGGGTATGGGTACATCTCCGACATCCCCAGAAGTTCGTAGGCCGCATCCGTCCACCGGGTTGAGTTCCAGAGGAAATAAACGTATTCAAAGGATGAGTTGAAGCCGTACGCCTTCAGCATCAGACCCACGCGGTGGTCGGTGGCCACGGTGTAGTTCCTGTCCCCGTGCTCAACCAGCCATTCCACAGCCATGAGCGTCGCTTCCGACATGTACGGCTCGTTTTTGTGTATTTCAACGACCATGGGATACGCCATGGCAGCCGTGAGAAGGAGTATTGACATGAAGACGGCCTCAATGACCAGTCGCGGACTCCACCTTATTTCCCTCCTTTCAACCTCTATTGGGTCACGCGGGGCCGTCGCCACGGGTATGTGTATGGTTGATATGGAGCCGTCCTGAACCACCCTTATGAACACCATGCCGCCGTGCGTCTCCGCCATGCCGTGCCTTCCCCGGACAATCCGTATCCTCTTGTCCTTCAGGTACTTCCTGTAAAGAATGTAAAAGCCGAGTCCGCCCACCGCGGACAGGGGTTCAACGAGGTACTCTAAGTGCCTGTCCGGGAGGAGTATGTGGTTCCACGTGAACAGGCCGTATATGCCCGAAAGCGCTATGGGCAACATCCACCCGGAAAGGACCGTGGATATGTACCTGTACCTGAAAAGATGTTTGAAGCCCACGCCTATGAAGCCCAGAGTCAGCAGAAACGGCGTAGAATAGGCGATGGAGAGAAATGTTATTCGCCCGTCAAAGGCCCCCGCGGCGGCCAGTGCGGACATGAGAACGAGGAGGGCCAGGACTATCACGACGAAGAACTTCCAGTCGCGTATTTTATCCATGGCCCGCGTCCAGCCGGTGGACTCGGGCAGGTTCACGCCTCTCTTGCATAGCATATACACGCAGGCCAGCACAGCATAACCGGCTATGATCACCGCCCACGCGGGCACCGCGAAGAAGAAGGCCCCGCTCATAAAGGTCCACATCTCCGGGGCCCTCGTGGACCAGTAGACCACGATGGCCGTGAGCGTGAAGGACAGATATATGAAATCAAGGCGCAGGGAGGGGAGGCCCCTGAACCGGAGGTGCTTGAAGGCGGTCATGCCCACCATGGAGAGGAAGTATATGTACGTGGAGAGATGGTGAGAAAGAATGAGGGCTATCGTGGATAGAAGAAGGGGCACGAAATACCGCTGTCTTCTGTGGGCCGCGACGAAGAGGTACAGCGTCAACAGGCCGAAGAAGTGGCCCACGACGAGGAGCGCCGTCGTGGAGGTCTGATAAAC
>MTNG01000106.1 GCA_002011395.1 Candidatus Aciduliprofundum sp. JdFR-45 | reverse complement strand
ACACCATATACGGATACGTCTACTACAGCGACGGAACCCCGGCCGCAAACGTCCAGGTGAACATAACCGACCCAAGAACAGGACTCACCGTCTCCGTCTACACAGACGCCACAGGATACTACGAGGCCGAAATATCTTCCCTCAGATTCCTCTCAGGCGATACAATAAACGTCGACGCATACGACGCCACAACCGGCGGCTCAGGTTCCAACTCCACAACAGTCGACGCCTCCGTACAGAGCCAGCAGGTGGACATAACCCTGAACACCGTCGTGCCGGAACTGAACGCCATAGCAGCCCTTGCAGCGATAGCAATCCTCGCCCTGCTTGCACGCAGATTGAAATGACCAGCACATAATCATTATGCCCTCTTTTTATTTATTTCATTACCAGATTTCTTAGAAATGCGTTCGCCTTGTAGAGCACCTTACGCGAGTTTTCGTAGGTGATGCGGCTCATCGCCTCGCCGTAGGGCAGCCATGCGTAGCCCGTGTGCTCGCTTGAAAGGCGCACCTCCGCATCTTCAGCCCTCGCGAGGAAAAACACAACCGTTTTATGAGATAGCACGTTTCCCTTGGAATAGACATAATCTATGACCTCGCGGAATCCGAATACTATCTCCACATCCAGCCCCGTCTCCTCTTTCACCTCCCTGAGCGCCGCCTCCACATCGCTCTCGCCCTCCTCCACGTGCCCCTTGGGGAAGTCCCAGTGGCCCGCCGGGTAGTGGAGAACAAGGTACTTCAACGAACCGTCCTCCTCGGTGAAGACGACCGCACCTGCGGACCTCTCTCTGATCATGGCAACCTACCCCTGAGCAGAGCGGGGAGATCCTTTAACGGGACCTCCACCTGAGTGCCAGCCGCCATGTCCCTGAGGACGGCCACTCCCTTCTCCATCTCCCGGTCCCCAACGATAACCACGAAGGGTATGCCCCTTCTGGAAGCGTATCTCAGCTGCTTTGATAACCCCTTTCCGCTCAGGTCCATCTCCACCCGGAATCCCTCACGGCGGAGTTTCATGGCCACCTCTATCGCGTACTCCCTCGCACCGGCGCTGGCCACGAAGACGTCCGGGGAGAACCTCTCCTCCGGCCACACGCCCTCCCTCCGCATAAGGAGTTCGAGGACCGCATCGCCCATCCCGAAGCCCACGGCGGGTGTGTCCTCCCCGCCGAAGAGCTTCACAACGGTATCGTATCTGCCCCCGCCGAGGATGGCCCTGAACTCCCCCTTCGCGTCGTGGGCCTCAAAGACCACACCCGTGTAATACGCGAGGCCCCTCACTATGGAGAGGTCAACCACGTGCTCCCTGAAACCGTAGGCATCCAGCAGGGACATGAGGTCCCGGAGCCTCTCGCATCTGGGCCGCGTGGACGGGTATGCGGCTTCTATATCATCCAGCACGTCCTGTCCCCCGTGGGAGGATATGAAGCCCATGAACTCGTCGGGGTCGGGTATGCCCGCTGATATGAGCTCGTTTTGTATCCATCCCTCGTCCGCCCTGCCGATCTTGTCTATGGCCCTGAAGGCGCGGTCCACATCCACATCGCCGAGCTCCCTCAGTATGGCCTCCATCATGTACCGGTCGGATATGCGCATCTGGAACTTACCTGCCAGACCGAGGCGGTGCAGTATTTCCATGGCAAGCGCTATGACCTCCGCATCCGCGTATATGCTTGAAGAGCCGAATATGTCGGCGTTGAACTGGTAAAACTCGCGCAGACGCCCGCTCTGCGGCTCTTCATAGCGCCAGATTTTGGGAATGGAAAACCACCGCACCGGCTTCTGCAGGTCCTTGCGGTGCGCCACGATCCTCGCCAGCGCGGGGGTGAGCTCCGGGATCAGCGTAACCTCCCTACCCCCCTTATCCACGAAGCTGAACGTCTGCTCCACAATCTCCTCCCCGCTCTTGACCCTGAAGAGGTCAAGGCGCTCTAAACTCGGCATGTCCACCTCGCCGAAGCCAAAGGAGAGGGCCGTCTGCCGCATGACCTCAAATACCCTCCTCCGCGCCTCCATCTCGTCCGGGAGGAACTCCCTGAAGCCCTTGAGACGGGAGATGTCCATGCTGGACGATAAGCGAAACCGTATATATCCGTTTACCCCATGTGGGCCCGTGAACCTCTACGTGCTCCACCTCAATCAGGATGACCCGAAGAAATGCACGGCCCGCCGCCTCGCAAAGATGGGTTACGTGAAGATGCTGCGCTCTCCGCGGGCCGTGCCACGTGGGGCCATAGTGTTATCGCCCTTCGTCACTAAGGCGCTCTCCCGGGAGGATGCACCCCTGGCGGAGAGGAGGGGACTCGTGGCCGTGGACTGCTCGTGGGAGAGGGCGGAGGAGGTTTTTTCCAGAATAGAAGGAAACGCGCGCGCCCTCCCGTATCTGCTGGCTGCGAACCCCGTCAACTACGGTAGACCTTTCAAACTGAGCACCGCGGAGGCGCTGGCCGCCGCGCTCTACATAATGGGCTACAGGGAGGAGGCGGAGCGACTCCTGAGCGCATTTAAGTGGGGTCCGGGATTTCTAACGCTCAACAGGGAACCGCTGGAGGATTACGCGCGCGCGGCAACCTCCGCGGAGGTCGTGGAGGCGCAGCGCCATTATCTCTAGGTTAGGTCCCCGCAGGAACACTGGACTTCATGGAGCAGGTCTATCAGCTCCTCCAGCCCCTCGCCCGTCACCGCCGACACCAAGAGAGGGCGGGATGTGATGGAAAGGTACGACAGAAACTCCCTCA
>MTNG01000103.1 GCA_002011395.1 Candidatus Aciduliprofundum sp. JdFR-45 | reverse complement strand
GCCGAATTAAGAAAGCAACCTTTATCCACCTCCTCATCCATTCGCCCCGCATGCTCTACGTCGCGGTTCACGGCGGAGCTGGAGTATATCGGGATCCTGATAGGCTGAAAAGCGGGATGCAGCGCGCCCTAAAGGCCGCGCTTGAGGCGCGGAATGCCTTGGACGCAGTGGAGGAGGCGGTGAAGGTTCTGGAGGACGACCCCAACTTCAACGCGGGGACTGGGAGCATTCTGAACATACGCGGCGAGGTTGAGATGGACGCCATGATAGCCCACGCGGGCGGCGTGGGAGGAGTCGCCGCCATAAGGAATGTAAGGAACCCCATTTCCGTTGCAAGAAAGGTCATGGAGGAGAGCAAACACGTGCTCCTCGTGGGTGAGGGCGCCCTCCACTTCGCCCGGAGGATGGGTTTCGGGGAGCATGACCCCGTGACGGAGGAGAGGCGCGAGAGGTGGAGGGAACTCATCGCCGCCCGGAAGGAGGAGGGGGCCTTGGAGACCGTGGGGGCTGTGGCTTATGACGGCAGCGATTTCGCCGCGGCCACATCCACGGGCGGAAGGTGGCTGAAGCTTCCGGGGAGGGTGGGGGACACACCCATCTTCGGCGCGGGGACGTACGCATCAGAGCGCGGCGCGGCCAGCGCCACGGGCCACGGCGAGGAGATAATAAAGAAACTCGTGGCGTACCACGCGGTGGAGGGCGGCGAGGACCCGATGAAGAGCGCGCGCCTCGCGATAGGCAACATCCGCGCTGGTGTGATAGTCGTCAACGCCCGCGGCGTGGGGTACGCGTACAACACGGAGATGATGCCTCTCGCGGTGTACGATGGGGAGAGGAGGAGATTTGTGCTTTGAAAATTATTCTCACCCCCTCGGCGCCAGCATGGGGT
This sequence comes from Candidatus Aciduliprofundum sp. JdFR-45, assembly GCA_002011395.1. Classification (GTDB taxonomy): domain Archaea; phylum Thermoplasmatota; class Thermoplasmata; order Thermoplasmatales; family JdFR-45; genus JdFR-45. The sequence goes on along the minus strand of MTNG01000103.1, from coordinate 1,879 downwards.
AGAGTATGACCTCCTTTATGCTGTCCTTCCCGCTCAGCACCATTATCAGGCGGTCTATGCCTATCCCCACGCCGCCCGCGGGCGGCATGCCCCATCTGAGCGCCTCCACGAAGTCCGCATCGTACTGGTGGGCCTCCACGTCGCCCATCTTCCTCCGGGCGGCCTGCTCCCTGAAGAGGGCCTCCTGCAGCAGCGGGTCGTTCAGCTCGGAGTACCCGTTGGCGACCTCCAGTCCACCGATGTAAAGTTCGAACCTCTCAACCAGCCCGGGCTCGGAGCGGTGAGGCTTGCAGAGCGGTGTGGTCTCCTGCGGGTAGTCCATCACAAACGTGGGCTGGATCAGCTTCTCCTCCCACTCGTCCTCGAAGAGCTTGGCTAGCGCCAGCCCGCGTGAGTACCCGCCCGGGAGCTCTATTCCCCTCTCCTCCAGCATGCGCTGGAGTTCCTCATCGCTCACACTCTCCGGGTTCGCACCCACCTCCCGGAGGGCGTCCCACATGCGTATGCGGCGGAAGGGCGGGGTGAGGTCCACCACCTCGCCCCTGAAAGTGACCTCTGTTGTACCATACACCTCTCGGGCCACGTGGACTATCAGCTCCTCCGTGAGGCGCATCATGTCCTCGTAATCCGCATAGGCCTGGTAGATCTCCAGCATGGTGAACTCAGGATTGTGCCTGGTGTCTATATCCTCATTGCGGAAGTTTTTGGAGAGTTCAAAGACCTTCGTGTATCCGCCTACCAGGAGCCGCTTGAGGTAAAGCTCGGGTGAGATTCGGAGGTAATAGTCCCGCCCTATGGCGTTCACATGCGTCTTGAAGGGCTTCGCGTTCGCCCCGCCGTAGACCGGCTGCAGGACAGGCGTCTCCATCTCCAGAAAGCCCCTGTCGCACAGGAATCTCCGGATCTCCCGGAGGGCGAGCGCCCTTTTCCGGAAGAGCTCGAAAACCTCCGGATTCAGCATGAGGTCCAGGTACCGCTTCCTGTACCGCACCTCCACGTTCTCCACGCCGAACCACTCGTGGGGGAGACCGTAAAGCGCCTTGGAGAGTATGGCGAATTCCTTCGCGAGGACGCTCAGCTCCCCCTTCTTCGTCCTCGTCACCTCGCCCTTCACCCAGATGAAGTCCCCGCGCCCCACGAACTTCTTGAGGAAGATGTATTTCTCGGGACCGAGGACGTCCTTCTTGAAGAAGCCCTGCACCCTGTAGCCGTCCTCCTTTATGTCCCCGAAGGTGAGGCCACCGTGGATTCGCAGCGATTGGAGGCGTCCAGCGACGGCCACCTCCTCGCCCATCATTTCGTCGCCCCGCTCCACCACTTCCTTAATGGTATGGGACACCGGGTACTTGTGCGGGTATGGATCCACGCCCATCTCCCTGAGTTCCCTCAGCATCTCCAGACGGCGCTCGTAGTCAATCCGGTCCTCTTCCATATTCCGGAGAATGGAGGGATTGTATAAATCCGTTCCTACACCCTGTAGCCCTTCTCCCTGGCCCGGCGTAGGATCTCATCCAGAACCCTATCCACACCGCGCGGAGTTCTCAGCACGTCGGCAACGGGCATTCTCAGTTTTCTCTCCATTTCAGCCGTGTAGCGTTCCAGTTCCTCCATGGTCATCCCCCTGCCGCTGACGCTGAGCGCCACGACCTTCGCCCCTGAGAAGTTCGCCGCGAGGCGCTCTATCAGGTCAATCTCCACCTCCGGGGGGTTCACCCTCGTGCCGGGAAAGCCGTGGAACTCCCTCTTCTTCGGGTCGTGAACGAGCACCACGAAATCCGGCCACGCCCCCGCGAGGAGTGACAGCGCAACGCCGCAGTACGCGGGGTGGCTGATGGCGCCCTGCCCCTCCACGAATATCATATCTCTTTTCTCCGCCACC
>MTNG01000104.1 GCA_002011395.1 Candidatus Aciduliprofundum sp. JdFR-45 | reverse complement strand
GACGCGCTGGAAAGGGCAGACCTGCTGGTCCTCGCAGACCCGAACGAGTTTGAAATAGAGGCGCAGATCGCGGATGCCTTCCCAGATAAGCCGAAGGTTGACTTCTCCGACTATGCGATGTCCGGTGCCTCGCTGCACCCTCTTGAGGGGCTGGGCGATGAGAACTTCCACGGATACTGGATGTACCCCACGAACGCCATCGCCATAGCGCGGGCCCTGGTCAAGGCCCTGTCTTACATTGACCCGATGCGCGCGGAGTACTACAGGGCGCGGCTTTCGTCCTTTCGGGACGGCGTTGACAGGGCATGGAGCGACATAAACGAAACGGCGGAGGAGCGCGGCATGTTCGGTTCGGGTGCGGTGGTGGCCCTGCCGGGGGCGGCTTACGTGGCCGAAACCCTCGGCCTGCGTGTGAGGGGCACAATGATGAAGGCCCCCGGCGTGTTTGTGAGCGGCTCAGAGATGGATGAACTCGTTGACAAGATGAGGCGCGGTGAGGTGCGCTACGTCGTCTGCCCCGAGGAGATGAGGGGTACATCCATAGAGGACGGTGCGGTGGAACTCGCATCCAGAGGGGGCGCACAGGTTATCTACGTGAGGGCGTTCACGGGGGACCTTGGCTACCTGAACACGATGTATTACAACCTCGGCTCTGCCGGCGTTGAAGTCGGTGCAGGCGGTGAGGACTGCACCCCATGGATACTCGCATTTCTCGCGGCCGTTGGGGCGGCCGTGGTTGAAGGTGCGGTCATCCTTAGATTTCGCAGGGAGGTGATCGCGTGATGCGCCTTTCCAGGAGGGAGAGCGAGTATCTCAAAGAGATGCTGAAACTTGAAGAGCGCGGCATCCCCGTGGTGGGCCCATCGCACTTCTCGTCCATCTACGGCATAAGCAGAGCGAGTGCGCAGCGCGTGCTGAACGACCTGCACAGCAAAAACCTCTTGGTGCATCACAGAAGGAAGGGGTACTCCCTCAGCGATGAGGGGAGAACCATCGCCCTGTACCTGTTCAGGAGACACCGCATTCTGGAATATGCCCTCTGGAAAGCTGGGGTTCCCGTGAGCGACGCGTGCGAACTCGCGGCCAGAATGGAGTCGGCTCTCACGCGCGAGGACACCGAGCGGCTCTGGTGCGTTGTGGGCAGACCCATGAGATGCCCCTGCGGACACATCATACCTGAGGTGGAATGATGACGGCGGTGGTGGCCGAACACATGGGCGTCAAATACGGCAACACTGATGCACTCAAAGACGTTTCCTTCAGGGTAACCGAATCTGCGATAGTTGCCGTGATGGGGCCGAACGGCGCAGGGAAGAGCACACTTCTACGGGCCATGCTGGGCCTCGTCAGACACACAGGGATCCTCACCATAGATGGGAGGGACCCCGTGGAGCACCCGGGGCTGAGGAGGACCATGGGGTATATGCCCCAGAGGGAACACCTGGCCGAACACATACCCCTGCGCGTGCGAGACATCGTGCTCATGTCTCTCATCGCCACGAAGATGCCGCTGTCCAGCATATCGCGGAGCGATGTATCGGCCGCAAAGCAGGCACTGCGCGAGGTGGGTCTTGAACACCTGTGGAACGCACCCTTTCACACCCTCTCAGGGGGGCAGAGACAGAGGATCCTCCTGGCAAGGGCGCTGGCCACGGGTCCGCGCATCCTTCTGCTGGACGAGCCGTTCACGGGTATGGATCTGCCATCACAGGAGGCCTTCGTCCGGGTTTTGATGAAGAGGCGCGAAGAGGGCACCACGTCTTTCGTCGTCGTCCATGACATGACCACCCTGGCCCCCTGCGCCGATTACGTGCTTCTGCTCAGGGGGAGGATGATCGCCTTTGGTCCCCCCGCGGAGGTCCTGAACGAGGAGAACCTCAGAGAGGTTTACGGGAGAAGTGTGCCCGTGCTGGTGCACGGAGGCGTTTGCTATGCGCTTGTGGGTGATCGCCATGCTTAGCCCGTCCCTGCTGAAGGTTCTGATAGCCATGTGCATAATCTCCGCACTCGCATCCACCGCGGGAACGCTTTCGGTTCTTAGAAAAAACACATTTTTCGTGTCGGGAACGGCGCATGCCGCTCTCGCAGGCGCTGCGCTCGGCGTGTATCTGGACGAGTGCGTCTTCCCAACCAGCAGTTATCTGTTTGCCTATCTCTTCGCCGTGGGTGTGGCCCTTGTCGTCTCGCTTCTGGAGGCGAGGGGCGTGCCGTCAGAGACCGCCGTGGGTGTGGTTTTCGGGGTGAGCATGAGCATAGCAGTGCTCCTTTTATCCTTGCTGAGAGACAGCGCAGCGCGGGCATGGGGCCTTATAATCGGAGACCCCTATCTGCTTACATGGGGAGATGTGGGGTTCATGGCCGCTGTGGCCTTCGCGGTGGCGATCTTTGCCCTACTGTTCTTCAGGCGATTTGTCCTAGTGTGCTTTGACCCAGAAGGGGCCGCTTCCTACGGGCTCAGAGTATGGGCGCACACCAGCGCCATGTACGTCCTGATCGCCGTGGCCGTTGTTGTTCTCCTCCAGGGGGTTGGACTCATACTGGTCTATGCGCTGCTGGTAATCCCCCCCGCAACAGGCGCGCGGGTTGGAACAGACGCGCAGAGCATGGTCATGGTAACCTTACTCGTCAGTCTGGGCGCGGGTCTTCTGGGCACCCTCATCTCGTACCCAACATCCCTGCCCGTGTCGGCTGTGTCGGGCCTGCTCCTCGCCGGGGTATACGCCATATCGCTCATCGCCCGCAGAGGGTCGTGAAAAATTTAAATACAC
>MTNG01000034.1 GCA_002011395.1 Candidatus Aciduliprofundum sp. JdFR-45 | reverse complement strand
GGTACTCGCCCACGGAGTAGAAGAGCATTACCGCCACCGCCTCGGGCAGTTCGTGAATCGCTATGGCGCTGAGAGTCGCCACCGTGAGGAGGAAGTTCTCGTCAAAGACCCTCCCGCGCAGCACGTTTCTGACCGCCTTTAGAAGAATCCTCCATCCCACGAGCAGGTAGGCCGAGATGAGGAGCACAGGTGCGTAGGGATGGACATCGCCCATGATGATGGCCCCGGTGAGCATGGCGCCGGAGACCGCCATGAATGCCAGGGGTCGCTTTGATAGCCCGTCGTCCTCATCCTCCAGTATCTCCTCCAGGGTCACATCAGGTTCAACTGTGCGCACCACCCTCTCAACGGCGGAGTGGTCCTCCGCATCAACGACCATCTCGCCCGTGGCGAAGTTGAGCGATACAAAGGACACACAGCCCTCCTTCCTTAGGGCGTCCTCTATCTTCGCCGCGCAGTTGGGGCAGTCCAAGTTTCTGAGGCGATACCTCCTCATTCTCCCTCACCCACGTGTTCCAGGGCAACGCCCAGTATTTCCTCAACGTGCCTGTCGTGGAGGGAGTAGTATATATTCCGACCCTCCCTGCGGTACTTAACGAGTTTCTTGTACCTCAGTATGCGCAGTTGATGCGAGACGGCGGAGATGGACATGCCCGTGATGGCGGATATGTCGCAGGGGCATAGTTCGCCGCTGCGGAGGGCCAGAAGAATTTTGACCCTCGTGTAGTCGCTGAAGGCGGACAGGAAATCGGCCAGTTTCATGACCGTCTCATCATCGGGCAGGGATGCAACGGCGGCCTCCACCCTTTCCCTGTTCTTCTCCACCACGCGACACACGGGAGCATCACTCTCTTTCATGGTTGAACAGTTATTCAAACATCGTATATTAGGTTTTCCCCGGTTAAGCGCGATATCAAAAAATTGGGAGAGGGGGCTGGAGGGTCACTGAAGGTGCTCCAGCCTCTCGTTTATGATCTCCAACTGGCGCTCAAGGAGGGATTTCCACCTCCTGAGCATCTCCGGGTCGTCGCAGCAGCACGGACACGTGCACACCTCGCATCACCTCCTTTCCGGACGGGTTATCCCGTCCGTGCACATGGTAAAGCAGGTAAAATATTTAAACCAGTAAGTGAATGCGCGTTCATCGGGTGAATGCGGAAATGTGCGAGTGCAGGATGGATGGAGACCGCGCATGTCTCTGCCCGATACGCGGCATAATAAATGTCATAGGGAGAAAATGGGCCATATGCGTTATAAGCGCCCTCATGTCCGCAGAGAGCATGCGCTTCACCGAGTTGAAGGCCGCTCTTGAGGGCATATCCTCCCGCTCCCTCTCAAACGTCCTGAGCACGCTGGAACGGGAGGGGCTCGTGGAAAGGCGGTATTACCCTGAGATACCGCCCCGGGTTGAGTACTCGCTCACCGATATGGGCCGTTCCCTCGGAGATGCGCTCCGCCCTCTTCTGGAGTGGATAAGGGCCCACGACCTGGAGGGAGGCGATACCATTTAATAAGCACAGCCCCATGGCAGGGCACAGGTGGTGAGGATGGCAAGAGACCTCGTCTGGCAGCATCACTCAGCCAGGTTCAGCGAACTCATGGCGAAGGAATCCCTCAGCCCCGAGGAGGTTAAAGAGGCACTCATAGAGTGCTTCATAACGGCGGTGGGAGGCGACAGGGAACTGGCCCTCCTGACACTGAAAAACCAGTTCCGCGAGTGCGGCGTGCCTTGGGATAAACCGACCAGAGATGGACTCCTCTGCGTGGTGAAGAGACTGCGCACGCTTTCTAAAAAGTTCCGCGACGAGGACGTCGTGGAGAGGAACTTCCACAGTCTGATGGCGCTCATAGGCAAATGCAGGTGCGACTGAATCCACATCCTTTATTTCCCGTGAGTCATATACCCCCACCATGCCAGCGCTTGTGGCCCGTGGCGTCAGGAAAATCTACAGGGGCGGAGTTGAGGCGCTGAAAGGCGTTGACCTGGAGGTGAGGGAGGGAACCGTCACGGGGCTGGTGGGCCCCAACGGGGCGGGAAAGAGCACGTTCCTCCGCGTAGCAGCCACGCTCCTCACCCCTACAGAGGGCATCGTGATCGTTTACGGGAAGGATGTGAGGAAGAGAGCAGACGATATCCGCCGCGTGATATCCTACCTCCCGGAGGAGGCGGGAACATATGGTTACCTTACGGGAAGGGAGTACCTCAGGTTCTTCGCCTCCTTCTGTGAGGACCCTGAAGAGGCGTTTAAAAGGGGCCTGGAGATAGCATCTCTGGGCGATGCCATTAACCGGAAGACGAAGGAGTACAGCAAGGGGATGAGACGCCGCCTGCTCATCGCCCGGACCCTCATGGGAAGGCCACGCCTCGCCATAATGGACGAGCCGACAAGCGGGCTGGATGTCCTTCAGGCGCTGGCTGTCAGGGACATCATAAGGAGGAGCGTGGAGGAGGGTTCCGCCGTCCTCCTCTCCAGCCACAACATGCTGGAGGTGGAACACCTCTGCGACCATGTTTACCTCATCCACGAGGGGAGGATAGTGGAGAGCGGCAGTCCCTCCGAACTGAAGGAGAGGTATGGGGCGAGGAGCATGGAGGAGGTCTTCAGGGAGGTGGTCTCGTGAAGGGATTTCTCCCACTGGCGAAGAAGGAACTGCTGGAGATGCTGAGGGACCCGAAGATCGTGGTCGGGGCCATCGTGGTGCCGCTCCTCCTCTTCCCCGCCCTCGGAGCCGCCATATCATCCGGCATGGAGACGGCAACGGCGGGNGA
>MTNG01000019.1 GCA_002011395.1 Candidatus Aciduliprofundum sp. JdFR-45 | reverse complement strand
CTCTCTTCGTGTTTCATCCTGCGGAAATCCTTCATGGTCTTAACAGGCACTGTTTTCAGCCCCTCTCTTTTGACCATTTCAAATGGAATTCCCACCTTACGTAGCGCATCGCCATACTCAAAGGCGCTGAAGTGTGTCCCTCCGCCGAAGTAGGATATTCTTGATATGTCCTTGCATATCCTGTATCTCCTTCCGTTTTTCAGGTAGATGTATAAAAACCCATTGGAGATGTTATAGACGGATTTCTCCACATCATAAACCGGCGCCCTCCATTTGCCCACCTCTATGTAATCGGTGGTGACCCTCACGAGATTGTTGTAAGACCGGTACATGTGCCAGTAAATCCGCAGGCCGGTGATGTAGTCCGCTATGACTGCAACAATAAACATTATTATATATATTATGTAATTTATATCAAATACACCCAGGTCAACAAAAACATACAGCCCTCCAATTACACAGAGAATTCCCACAAAGGATATCAGGGACAGATGCACAATTAGTCCATACTGAGGGTATTTCAACTTTGTTTTTTCCGTGTACCTTTCCTCCTCGTACAGCACATCAGGGGACACGCTCAACACCCCGTTGAGGATTCGGAACGGTTATCACATGATCATCCCCCTTATATCTTTTCTAATCTTTTTAATTTCCCGCACACTCATCTCACGCTCCTCCACCCTTACACCTTTTGCCCTCATAAGAGAGAGGAATTTTTCAAGGTCAGACACTGTATACTTTCTGAGAAGGAGAATTCGCCCATTTTTTAATACGAAGTACACATAACCCGGCATTCCCCTAACATTGTGTACAACAACGTATATATCATTCCAGAATACCTTCCTGTCCCTGGGTCCATCGCAGTACGGATACAGAAAGCCATATTCATAAACCTCTAAAGGTTTGATTCTATCCAGACAATATTTGAATATCAGCAGCATAATTGATGCAGATATAATCAAGAAAATTACACACATATCTCTCCAGGTAGTTTTCACCGAGAGAAACGTCAGCAAAGCGCCAATGAGGACCAGGACCGTGCTGGCTATGCCTAGTTTATTTGAAAACCTATCAGATTTGAGTTTTTCATTCCGCTCCAAATCTTCTTTGTATATTAACGGACCCAGATCATTCATTTTATCTTCCCCCTCTAACAGAGTTCACCAGGTCCATCGCCAGCATCGCATAATAACCCCAACACGGTTGCTGTCCCCGCTGTGAGGGGGCTCCATCCCATAGTCATATCGTTTCTGGCCGCGCTCCCATGAGAGCATGCATAGAGGGGCACCTCCCACCTTCATCCGGTTAGGAGAGTATTCCGCATGGCCCAATTGATCTATGCGAGACGAATCATACATGTTTTCTCCACCCTTTGAACTCATAATCTCTCATAAATTCTACCGGGATATCAATGCCCGTGTCCTCTTTGAGGCGCTCCAGCGCCTCCATGAATTTTCTGAACATCACTTTTCCATCATACGCATCGTGGAAGTAGTTTCTTTTGAAGTCCAATTTCTCTTTATTTTTATGCGCCCTTCTGTGAATGACATATATGTCGTACCCGTGAACTCGCCACTCATCCCGTCTGACAACAAGTATCTTAACGACGTCTTTAACCGGCGCGCCGAAGATGTGTTCGTCCGTGATGTACCTCCACGTTTTTTTACCACTCCATGTCTCTAAAACATAGAGAGACATAAATGCCAAAAAACCTGGAAGGAGGACAAAAACCAGAGATATTATCAACGGTTCTAAAGGAGGAGCCACAGGATTTGATATGACCAATACAAAGTATGATATAATAAAAATTATAAATGGTGATATTATGATTAATAATAAATACCTTTTCTGATTTTTCAGGTATCTGGAACTGTGATATCTATGTTCATCAAAGTATATCTTCAATTCACCACCTCACCGGCATAAATCGCAGCCGTAGTCCCTTTCACCTGGCCCCGTGTGACGCCGCACCTGCCGTGGGTCTCGGATAACTCTCCTGGCGTCAATCCATCGGCGTTGCGCGGAGGCCTTATCACCTGCATACCCCACCCCCGACCTTCCGCATCAGGGCGTAGTGCCCATGATCCTTCCCCCGTCCGAGGAATTTAACGAGGTCGTACCCCCTTTCCCGATAGTAGTCAACCCACGCCTCATAACAGATGATCTCATTCTCATCGTACACCTCCTTCCACCGAACCCCAAAGCGCTCCTGGAGTATTTCCATGACCCTTCTGAACTTTTCTTCAGAAAGTGCCAGCCCAAACACATAATCATCAGGGAAGAGATAAGGAGATTTTAAGGTTCCTGCATGCGGTGAGCAGAAGCGTATGAGGATTTCTGAGTACTTCAGTTTGGTGGGCCCCCACCCCATTTTGTAAATCCCTGTTATGTTTTCAAATGGAACGAATGCCAGGGTGAGACACGTAAATGAGTTGGGCTTTATTCCCTTTTCATAGATTTTAAAACTCCAGTGCTTGTACAGAAGTTTTCCCCACTCTTTTCTCCTACCACCTATCGTTTCACCACCCCCCGTGCGCCTTCATCTTCACCTGCCTCTTTTGAGCCGGATTCGCAGAAGGCAGAGGAGCCATAGTCAGACCCACCTTTTTATCCATATCCGGCGGGATTAAATAAGATTTTTGTCCGGGTGCGCGGAATGCGGGTTCAGATCAATCGGGTATGACCATGATGGGTATCCTCGCCATGCCCAGGACTTCCCTCTCCACCTTCCCCAGCGCGAGTTCGCGGTCAAGGAACCTGAACTTGTAGCCGAGGCCGGGACGACCCCTGCTGACCACCATCAGGTCGGCGTTTTCGGAATGCCGCAGTAT
>MTNG01000070.1 GCA_002011395.1 Candidatus Aciduliprofundum sp. JdFR-45 | reverse complement strand
CCCCCGCCGGGAGAGCGTGCCGTGGTTCCAGTCCCTCGGCCTGATTCTGTTGGCGAAGTAAAGCGCCAGGAGCGTCTGGATGAATATCCACCAGAACACGTTCACCCACAGGTAGGTGAACCAGTTCACGCCCAGAATCAGCGGCGGCAGATAGAGAAACGTGCCGGGGAGAAAGAGCGTGGAATACACGGAGTAGTGCACCACCGTGAGCAGAACCACGTGGCGGTCGCGCAGCCTGTACTTGACTATGAGCGCCTCCAGAATAGTGAAATACGAGAAGTACACAAGGAAGAGAAACAGGGGGAGGAGTGGTTTCACGGAGAGGCTGTACACGCTCCTGATGGAGTACTCAAACAGGAGGTTGTAGAGCGTCGCGGTCAGAACTATCCTCCACCCGTCGGAGTTCATCCTATGAACACTACGGTTCTGTGCGAGATAAAACTTTCCCTGCATCCCTCACGAACACCCGTCCCTTCTCCCTGAGGCGGAAGCGGGCCCGGAGGGATTCGTATATCTCCCATCCCGAGCCCATCTCCCCCGGGCTGTGCGCGTCGCTACCGAAGACCAGCGAAACACCGCTCTCCGAGAGTTTCAGGTATCTCCCGCGGTGGAAATCCCCTGGGTGAGCGCCGTTGACCTCAACCGCGACCTCGCCTGCCGCGAGCACCTCCACGGCGCTCCCGTGGATGTGCGCTCCGTAGGAAAAGGGATGTGCGAGCACATCCACCGCGCACTTCACGAGTTTCCGCGCCACCTCGGCGTCCACAATGCCCTCTGGGTGTGCGAGGATGAGTTCGCCCGACCTGAAGAGGCGGGACACGCGGACCTCCCATCCGAGGAGGTATGAGATGGAATACGTGGACAGTATGGAATCAAGGTAGCGCAGATAGGCGGATGTGCTCTGTCCGTGGTGCACCACGAACCCGTAGAGGTCGCAGTCCAGCATCTCCGCCGCGAACCCGTAGGCCCTCACGGTCTCCTCGTCCGCACCCGGCGGTATGTGTATGTGTATATCGTGCTTCATCGCCTCAGCACCCTCCTCAGCGCGGGGTCGCGGTCCGCAAGGCGCCTGAAAAACCGCTCCACACCCTCGCCCTCGGGCACCGCAACCTTAAGATATACACCCGTCCGGCCTATCCTGTCCCGCCTCGTGAGAACCCGGACCCTCTCCTCCACGACCTGCAGGGGCACACCCAGAACGGCGGCTACCTCCGCCTCCCTGCCGATAATGGACCACTCCCTGTGTCCCCGGGGGGTGGGCTCTATCATCATGAGACGCTTATCAACGCCTCTGACCCTCACGCCCTCCTCCGCACGGTAAACGCGGCCCGAGAAGACGTAGAACATCTCCTCCCTCTCGCTCATCTCCACGAGGGGAAAGGTTATGGACGTGACCTCATCTATCTGATAGGTGACCTTGGGCACGGAGTTGGGTGTTGCCTGGACTATCGTGCGCTCCACCCACCCATCCAGCGCGCACTCCAGGGTGTAGGAGGGGATCACGGAGGGGATCACGATGTCCACATCGCTCTTCGCGTCCACGTCGCCCCGCGCGACGGAGCCGTGGACGAACCACGACTCGCCGATGCCGGCCATAACATCGCGCGCCCTTCTACGCATGGCCCGGAGCAGTTCCCATCGCTCCTCGTCGTAAATGACCTCCCTCTCCCCACGCCTGACGACCTTTTCCCGCGGCACGTGGAACCCATGGGCCCGGGGGATTTTATCGTTTTCCCCTCTAAAGCAGTATCAGGAACAGGAGAATAAGGAATCCGAGCATGAAGAAAAGCATCAGGAGAAGGGGCACGAGAACCGCGCTGCGCCCCCTCAGAAAGACCGGAATAGGACCTATCAGAACGAGCCCCTCGCACCTGCATCTCCCTGCCTCCGCGACCTCCCACCGCCATCCCGCGCGGCTCAGAGCCCACAGCAGGAAGCCGATGAACATCAGGAGCACACCCAGGGCGCCGATAAGCGTTCCGCGGAAAACGAATGGGAATATCACTATCCAGATATCGCCCCCGCCCCTGAGCGCATCCACGCAAACGATGGATATGCCCAGCGCGAACAGTATCAGACCAGCTTTGCCCCGCAGTGCCTGCAAAACCTGTCCCCCTCGTTTACCTCCTCGCCGCAGTCGGGGCATATGTACACGAACTCCAGTTTGCACCCGCAGTTCCAGCAGAATTTATCCCCGTCTCTGACCACTGCGTTGCACTCGGGGCAGCGCAGTTCCCCCTCTTCCTCCTCCGGAGTTTCCTTCACCGGTGCCTCCGCAGGGGGTGGGGGCGGTCGAACCTCGACCTCGTCGGGGTCCACCTCGCCGTCGGCTATCTTCACCGACCTCACGGCCATCTTCAGCGCCTCGGTGTAATTCCCGCCGTCAAAGGCGCTCTTGGCCCTGTCCAGATACCTCTGGGCGGCGTCCCTTCTGGGTCCGTGGCTCAGGGCTGCAACCTTTGATTCAGCCACGCGTATCTCAAAGCGCGACTGAAGGTAGTTCTCCGGCAGTTTCTTCTGTAGGAGATACGTGGGAGAGAGATACTCCTCCTCTTCCTCTTCCGCGGCCTTCGGGGGCGGGGCGCTCTCGGCTATCTTCCGGAAGAATTCCAGTTCACGCTCAACCTGAGGGCTGGTCCGGTCCTCCACCACGGGCTCCCTCGCGAGGTTGCGCAGCGCTCTTCTGGCGTTCATGGCGAGTGTGTAGGCCGCTGTGTAGTTGCGCGCCTCAAACTCCCTCTGGGCCCTCTGGATGACCACCATCTCGCTCTCCACGTTGTAACCCCTCTCTCGCATCCTGTACGCAAGGTTCCTCGTGATCGTTATGGCGTTGTACGCCTCCTCCTCCATGTTCCGCGCTTCAACCACGGTCACGGCGGTCTTCCTCCGCCTCTGGAGCCACATAA
>MTNG01000086.1 GCA_002011395.1 Candidatus Aciduliprofundum sp. JdFR-45 | reverse complement strand
GCGGCGCTTGTCGTCGCGGCCACAGAGGCGGGGGGCAACCCCAAGAAATATGCCGGTGTGGTGAAGGAGGGGCTGGTGCAGCATGACTGACCTTGGCAGAATAGTGGAAGAACTCTACGGGTCGCGCGACGATTACGTCATAAGCAGGGTCAACTCCGAGCGTCTCAGATACAGGGAGGACCGAAAATCCTGGGAACCCATGCTTGACGTTAAAGTCACGGCTAACGGTGTCAGGTACGACTCCATTCTGGATTTTATGATGAGGGTAAAAACGGTCAAGGTCGGTGAGATATCCTTCCACAACCCGCGCAGGTTCGGACCGTGGGGCTTTATGAGACCTATAAAGCGGCTTCGATTTATGGGCACAGGACAGGGGTATGCCTTTGTACTCAGTGGAGAACTGGATTTCAGGAAATGGGCCCTGGAAAAGCCCAAAAGCGTGGAGGCGCTCGTTCGTGTGTACCCTACCAGGTGGGCTGTCCTCAGGGGGATAAGGGAGGAGGCCATGGACACGGGCGAGACAAAAATCTCGCTGTGGAGTTTCTCAACTTTCCTTCAGGAAATGAGGAAGCAGAGATTTCTGCCTTTTGAGATGAGACTCGTTATTCTGACGAAGGCGGGCTGTTTTGGGTACACCATTGACATACTCAACGGAACCGTCTTGGACGACCCCAGAAACGGAAAGATACCCCTGTCCAGCAGGGTTGAAAGGGGACTCCAGGAATGTCTCCTTTTTGAGAGAATCCTTGCTGAAAGCATGCTCCCGGACAAACTGAGAATCGTACTGCTGGCCGCCTTTGAAACGAAGGGCGTAGGCATACCCGAGGTTATGCACCTCCTCAACACCTCGCCGAGGAACGCGGAGAATATACTGCTCGCACTTAAAAGCAGAGGGCTTGTAGAGGAACACGAGGGGCCCTATGGAAAGGTATACAGTGTGACTGAGAAGTGCCTCAGAAGACATCACTCACCGTCGTGAGGAAAGTCGGGGTCAACCCTGCGTATGTAGTCCCTTATTTTCATGCACTCATCCATATGGCCCATTTCACACAGCACACTCGCAAGGTTCTGCCAACTCCATAGATAATCGGGGTCAATCTCTATCGCCCGTCTGTAGCACATGGCTGCAGCACGAAAAAAACCGAGCGATGCCAATGAAACCCCGAGGTTATTCCATGCGCTTTTGTTGCGTGGGTTGACACGAACGGAAAGCCAGAAATAAAAGGCCGCACGTAGAGATCTGCCCATGCGAAAATACGCCTTCCCCATATTGAAATACGGTTCATACCTGTTTCTATCCATGCGAATTGCCCTGCGGTAATATTTCAGCGCTCCTCTGTAATCCCCCATGCGGGCAAGACACAGTCCTATATTGTTGTAAACCTCGGGCACTTTTAGATATCTTTCAACCCTCCTGTAGACGGTTAGCGCCTCCTCGTAGTGGCCCGCCGCGAAGAGCACATTTGCCAGACGCAGGGCTTCACGTGGTCTGGAAGATATGTCAAGGGCGGAAAGGGCTTTTCTAACATCCTCCACACGTTCAGGATGTGGTCTCGCCTCCATCGTCCCCCTCCCGAGAGCACCGCGCGATTCTCTCCGTGAGAGCCAGCGCGTCATCTGTCTTTCCCGCGCGCAGTGCCAGGTCGGCAGCTGTTCTGAGGAGTTCAACGTAACGGGAACTGGCATCCTCACCTGACCTCTCCATCCTGTCTATGATATCAATCGCCTTTGAGAGGAAGTGATACGCCTCATCCCACTCACCGCTCTTCCAGTAGTACTGTGCCAGCGAGTAATAGGTATCTATCTGACCTCTGAGGTGGCCCTCCCTCTCCAGAATGTCCAGCGCCCTGTAATGGTAGTCCAGACTGCGCATGTCGTCGTAGAGCTGCCCCATGTTGTTGTAAATGGCGGCCAGTGCCAGCGGGTCCCCGCACTTTCTGAACACCTCCTCGGCCATCGTGTAGTACCTCTCCGCGATATCCCTTTCTCCCAAGAGATAATAGAGGACACCCAAGTTGCTCAACAGAACGCCCCTGTCGGGCGTGTCCTCTTCCATCTCTTCGAGCAGTGCCTTTTTACGGGATATCTCCCTCTCTATGTCCTCCACAAGTTCGCGCGTCCTCTCCATGTTCTTCCAGATGGTGTCAAAACTCGCCCCCGCCTCCTTGGAATAATCAACCGCCATCTGGAAATATTCCAGCGCCTCCCGGGGATAGTGCTCAAAGTAGAGGGACAGTCCTATGAGGTTGGCGTAGGTGGATGCCTCGTGGTAGTCGCCCCGCTCCAGGGCTTCCTTCATTTCCTCTATGAAGCACTCCACCGCCCCTGCATAATCCTGCCTGTTGAATCTCTCTATTCCCTCTTCGCTCATCTATTCCTCCTCCAGCCGCTTCGCGATCTCCATGGCCCTCTCCACCTGTTCCGTCTCCATGGCAAGGTCCGCGGCATCGTCGTAGACATCGCTGTAAGCCCTTCTGAACTTCTTTCGCCTCCTCTTGGGCACTTTTCTCGCCGCCTCCTCAACAGCCTCAATCCCCTCTATGAAGTAGTTCATCGCTTTCTCGTAGTTACCCCTCTCCCTCTCCAGATATCCCAGATGCTGGCAGGAGACCACGATGCCCTCCAGGTCGTTTCCGGCTCTCGCCACCTCCAGACCCTTTTTGAAGTACTCCTCCGCCTTCTCCCTGTCCTCGTTCCAGTGGAGTATGCCCATGGAGTTGTAGACCTCCGAGGCGATGGAGGCATCGCGGATATCCTCCGCGATGCGGAGGGCCTCCTGGAACTCCCTCTTCGCCTCCTCCACGTTCTCCTCCATCTTTATGTTTCCCAGCTGGAGATGGTCGCGGGCGACGTCGCGGAGCGACGATGCCTTCGTGTGGTATTCCAGAGCAAGGCGGGCGAACTCCTCCGC
>MTNG01000160.1 GCA_002011395.1 Candidatus Aciduliprofundum sp. JdFR-45 | reverse complement strand
TGCAATGACCTCTGCGCCTATATTCTCCGCAAACATCCTCGCGGGCTTCTGACCATACTGTCTCTGGCAGACCACCAGTATCTTGTCCGGCTCGAACCTCGCCAGAAATCTGGATGCGATCCTCAGCCGCTCGTCTATCTTGTTTATGTCCAGCAGGTAAAGGCCGTCCGGCCTTACCTTGTATATGAACCGCATCATGTCCTTTGTCTTCACCTGTGTCCCTATGTGCACGCCGGAGTTCCTGTACCTGTCATCCGGTATAAGCAGTTCCGCCATATCAACCAACCTCCTCTTCGATCCTGATGAGTTCGTTAAGCTTGGCCAACCTCTCACCGCCGACGGTGCCCGTCTTTATGTACTCGCATCCGAAGGCGACGCCGAGGTGGGCTATGGTTTCATCCTCCGTCTCACCGCTCCTGTGGGATATTATCGTGGCATAGCCGTGAGATTTCGCAGCCATCACCGCTTCCCATGTACCCGTCAGTGTGCCCACCTGGTTGGGCTTTATCAGCACTGCGTTGGCCGCGCCGATTTCAGCGCCCCTCATGATTCTGGATGGATTCGTAACGAAAAGGTCGTCGCCGACTATGTAGGCCTTGTCGCCTATCCTCTCCACGAGTTCGGCGAAGCCCTCAAAGTCCTCCTCGTGGAGGGGGTCCTCCACGATGAGAACATCGTATTTCTCAACGAGTTCCACGACGAAATCCATCTGTTCCTCGCGTGTGAGTGTCCTGTCTCTATAGACATACTTACCGTTGGAGTGGAAGCTGGACGCGGCAAAGTCAATGGCGGGGCTCAATCTCACGCCGAGCTCATCGGATACCTCGTCTATCGCCTCCTTCAGGAGCGCAAGAGCTTCCTCGTCCTCAAGGGGCAAATTCCACGCCCGCTCGTCTCCCATGCCGAGCGGGATATCGGGGAACCTCTCACGGGCCTTCTCACCCACCCTTCTGTGAACCATGGCGTTTGCGCGTATGCTATCCCATATCGTCTCACCCTCCGCCACGCAGAGAAACTCCTGGATGGTCGTGCCGCCCGCGGCGTGTTTCCCCCCTCCGATTATGTTTCCCTCGGGTCTCGGGATGGTGCGGGCAAAGGTCCCTCCAATGTACATATAGAGGGGAAGGGAAAGCGATGAGGCGGCTGCCTTCGCCACGGCGAGGGAAGTCGCCACGGCCACGTTGCCACCCAGCCGGGAGAAGTTCTCGGTGCCATCCACCTCTTTCAGCAGAGCGTCTATGCCCCTCTGGTCCGTGGAGAGGTGCCCTGTCAGCTGGGGTGCCACGTTTTCCTCGAAGAATTCCACGGCCGAATCCACACCGCCCGCTGGAAAGGCCATAACCTCGTGCTTTCCGGTGGACGCCCCGCTGGGCGCGGCCGCACGGCCCACTCCCCCGTCCACGTTGTAAATCTCGACCTCCACCGTGGGATTGCCGCGTGAATCCAGTATCTTCCGTATTATGACCTCGTCAATCAGCATCTACGCACACCTCTGGTTCAGGTAGGTGTATGTATGAACGGTATTTAAAAATTGTTTAGAGGGAGATTTCATCTCCGCGGGTGGCGGAGGGCGGCCTGGGCGGCCGCCAGCCGCGCCACGGGCACCCTGTAGGGGGAGCAGGAGACGTAATCAAGTCCCACCATGTGGCAGAACTCTATGCTGCTGGGCTCGCCTCCGTGCTCACCGCAGATGCCCACCTCCAGATCCGGCTTCGTCTTCCTGCCCTTCTCCACGGCAATGCGTATCAGCTGTCCCACGCCCCCCCTGTCCAGCACCCTGAAGGGGTCCTCGGGAAGCACTTTCATCTCCACATACTTCGCCAGGAACTTCGCCTGCGCATCGTCCCTGCTGTAGCCGAAGGTCATCTGGGTCAGGTCGTTGGTGCCGAAGGAGAAGAACTCCGCATATCTCGCTATCTCATCCGCGGTCAGCGCGGCCCTCGGAACCTCTATCATCGTGCCGAACTTGTAATCGATTTCGACACCCGCCTTTCTCAGCTCCTCATTTGCGACCTTCTCAAGGGTCTCCCTGAGAATGCGGAGTTCGTTGCTGTGCCCGACCAGAGGTATCATGATCTCGGGGTATATCTCCCGACCCTCTTTCTTCACCTGTATCGCCGCCTGTATTATCGCCCTCACCTGCATCTCGTAGATCTCGGGGTATATCAGGCCCAGACGGCANCCCCTGAAGCCGAGCATCGGGTTGAACTCCTGCAGAGCGGTGACCACGCGCAGGACTTCTTCGGTGGCCTGTATTTCGTGTATGATGCCGTCCATCTCCTTCAAGCTGTCCACCTTCAACAGTTTCATTTTCAGCTCGTTGATCTTCTCAAGGAGCTCCTCGCGCGGAGGAAGGAACTCGTGGAGCGGGGGGTCTAGCAGACGGATTATTACGGGATATCCTTCCATCGCCCTGAAGAACTCCACGAAGTCGGAACGCTGCATCGGGAGGAGTTTCTCGAGGGCCGCCATTCTTTCCTCCCGCGTTCTGGCCATTATCATCTCTCTCATTATGGGGAGCCGGTCTTCCCCGAAGAACATGTGCTCTGTCCTCGCGAGCCCTATGCCCTCCGCACCGAACTCACGCGCCCTGTAGGCCTGCTCCGGCGTGTCCGCGTTGGCCCGTATGCCGAGGGTGCGTATCTCATCGGCCCACTTAAGAAGCGTTTCCAGTTCACCACCGATTGAGGGCATTATGAGAGGAACCTCCCCGAGGTAAACGGAGCCCGTTGTCCCGTCGATGGTGATAACATCGCCTTCCTTCACCATCGCGCCGTCCCTGGCAACGAAATATCCCTCGCGGGGATACACCTTTATCTCCTCGCAGCCCACGACGGCGGGCTTCCCCATGGCCCTGGCCACCACGGCCGCGTGACTCGTCATTCCGCCCCTCGCGGTGAGTATGCCCTCCGCCGCGTGCATTCCGTGTATGTCGTCGGGGGTGGTCTC
>MTNG01000020.1 GCA_002011395.1 Candidatus Aciduliprofundum sp. JdFR-45 | reverse complement strand
CGGTCATACCGCTGTGGTACGGCATAGCCGCCCTCGTTGTGGCGGTCGCACTACACGAGCTGTCCCACGGTCTGCTCTCCGCCCACGGCGGCGTGGACATCAAATCGCTGGGCCTGCTCATCTTCATCATACCCATCGGCGCCTTCGTGGAGCCGGACGAGGAAGCCCTCATGAAGGGGGACAGAAGGAGGAGGATGCGCGTTTTCGGTGCAGGACCGTTCACAAACATACTCGTTGCTCTGATAACGCTGGTGCTGCTCACCTCCATGGCCGGCGCCATAGAGCCCGTGGCGGATGGCGTGCTCGCGATGTCAACTCTGCCCCAGACGGGGATTCCCGAGGGCGCGCTCATAACCGAAGTTGGCGGGCAGGAGGTCAGGTCTCCAGATGACATCTGGAACATGGAACTTCCTGCTGGACAGGAGATCACGGTGAGGTATTACCTAAGCGGGTGGAAAGAAGCCCATGTTATGTGGGGTATCTACGTCTACGGGGTTCTGGAGGGCTATCCGGCGGAGAGCGCGGGGGTGGAGGCGGGCGATGTGATCATTGAGGTCAACGGCACGGATGTGTCCGGATACAGGGCGTTTCTTCAAGCCCTCAACCTAACGCATGCGGGGGATGCTGTGAACGTCACCCTTCTGAGGTATGAAGATGGAATGTGGCACGAGGTGAACGTGACGATGGTCCTCGCGGATAAGTACGATTACTATCTATCCCTCGGGATAGACGATGAGTCGGTGCGGGGAAAGGGCTTCATGGGTGTGAGCGTTTCCGTGCTGGGTGTGAGGGGTGTGGACGTGGAGGTGCTGAAAGAGGTGTATGCAAATCCGCTCAAAAACGGGTTTGAGAGCGCCATCACGTTCATCACACTGCCCTTCATGGGGCTGAGTCCGGTGGACGGCGGGTTCAGCGGCGCGTACATCACGCCTTTTGCCTCGTCCGTCTTCTGGGTCCTCTTCAACCTGCTCTACTGGGTGTTCTGGATAAACCTCATGCTGGGGCTGACGAACTCCCTCCCTGCCGTGCCTTTGGACGGCGGATATGTCTTCAGGGATTTCCTGACCGCCCTTCTGGAGAGGATCCGTATTCCGCGCGCGGAGGAGAGGGCCGTGGCGGCGACCCGGTTTACATCAGTGCTGGTCCTTGTTCTCATACTCTGGCAGTTCGTCGGCCCGAGGGTTCTGTGAGGCCCCGTAATAATAAGTTTTATATAGTAGAACTTCTTTATGGTAAATGTAATCAACCGATGGTTGCTAACAGGAGGTGATGACCATGGCATGGAGGAAGAGAAGGAGGGAAGATGAGGACGACTTCTGGCACTGGGATCCCTTCGAGGGATTCTTCGACATAGAGAACGAGATCAGGCGCATGGAGGAATGGATGAGCAGAATACTCAGGGACCTCAGGGAGAAGGGCGAGGTGCACGGTCCATACGTCTACGGCTTCACCATGCGCATAGGCCCCGACGGAAAACCCATCATACAGGAGTTCGGCAACGTCAGGAGGGGATTCGGCACGGAGGAGGGCGAGTACAGGGAACCCCTCACCGATGTGATGGAGGGAGAGAACACCATATCAATAACCGCTGAGATACCCGGTGTTACCAAGGAGGACATAGACCTGGAGGTGACCGAGGACACGGTGAAGATCAAGGTTGACACGCCCGAGCGCAAGTACTACAAGGAAATAGCGCTGCCGGAGAAGGTCATCCCTGACAGCGCCAAGGCGTCCTACAAGAACGGCATACTGGACGTGGTGCTGGAGAAGGCCAGAAAGAAGAAGAAGGGCAAGAAGGTGAAGGTGGAATAACCACCTCTCCATTTTTATTATGACACCCGTGGACGATGTTCTCAGGGCGCTTTACAACCCGATGCGGCGGGAAATCCTCAGGGCAATAGTTGAGGGCAGAGCATATCCTCTCGGCATATCCCGCGATATAGGGGGAACACAGCAGGCGGTTCTGAAGCATCTGTGCGTTCTGGAAAAGGTTGGAGTTGTCAGACGCGTTGGGAGGGAGCGCACCTCTTCGGGCCCTCCTCGCGTGATTTACGGCATATCCACGCGGATAACCCTTACCATAGACCTAACGGAGAATATTATGAATGTGAGGGCTGAGGAGATAGAGGCGGATGAGGACCTTGTGATGGAGTACCGCCACCTCGCGGAGAGCGGCGGAATGGAGGCGCTGGAGGAGGCCATTGAGGAATTGAGGCGGGAACTGGCCCGCCTGGAGGAGAGACGCGCATCCCTGATAAAATCACTTGATGCCGCGATGCGCGTTAAAAGGGAACTCGCGCATTAGGCATTTATTTTCCGCCGGATGAGCATTACCCTCTGTCCGTTTTTCCGAAGGGGTTCCGCGATGTCGCTCAGCCAGGTTCCGCATACCATGTAGGAGGTGCGTTTAACCACGATCACGAGGTCGTAATCCCTGAGTTCCTTCATAAGCTCCGCGAGGGAATTGCATCGCCATGCCTCCACGGTCTCGGCATTCATCTCCTCAATGTACGCAGAGAGGGCGTTCATGTCGGCTCTGTCCAGCAGAAGCGCGGCGACCCTCATACTATCCGCCTCGGGCCCCACCTGTGCTCCATGTGCATATCGATGAACCTCTCCTTGACGACCAGCACATCAAACATGCGCTCGGAGAACCTCTGACGCGGGTCCCCCTCCGTTCCCAGTCCGAAAAGCACGTCCGCGATAACCGCCGGTGCGAAGAGCTTGGCCAGGTTGCGCAGAAGGGCCCCTTTCCATCCCATACGTCCAATGTGGGCAACGCACCTAAGACCCCATATCTTCTTCCCCACGGTGAGACCGGTCAGGCCTTCAAGTATCGTTGAGTATACGAACCAAAGCAATCCGGTGAGAAGGAAGACAGATACCAGACCCCCTCCGCAGACGGGGAAGATATACACCACAGCGGCGGCTGTCGCCGCAACTATCGAGAAATCCACAACTCCAGCGAGAACCCTTTCCC
>MTNG01000147.1 GCA_002011395.1 Candidatus Aciduliprofundum sp. JdFR-45 | reverse complement strand
GGATACGGCTGGAGTATTACGCCCTTCTTTACATGTCCATGGGTGCCATATCCCTCAGGTACCTGCTCGCCGGCGTGGAGATGCTCAGCCATAGAGACGAAGAACGTAAACCCTCTCCCCGGGCGGCCCGGATATGAGGAGGATGTCCGCATCGTCCATGTAAGACGTGATGTTCACCTTCACCGGGGGCATAGGGTACATCTGAGCGCCTTCCGTCTGCCACCTTTCGGAGCAGAGCACGTAGCCGTCTATGGCCGAGTTCTCCTCCATCAGAAGCGGCGCGCTCGCGGACACGGGGACGTCGTAGGCGTTGTGTGCCACCCTTCCGAGTTTGTCGTCCGTGTACACTGTGGAATTGACGCCGGACAGATACGACGCGGCATTCATCTCCCACCCGTGGACGTACATATCGGCGCCGAAAGCGCTCCAGCCCACGTAGGCGATCGGAGTTGTGGTGGATATAACGACCACCGCCATCGCCACAGCGCCGTAAACCCTGAACCTGCTGCCCTTTGATGAAAACGCCCCCAACGCTATGAGCAGGGATACGAGGGGAGCGAGAAGAACCGTTGTTCTGGACGCTATGTGGTGAGATACGAAATCCCTCGCGCGGAGAAAGGCAAAGAGGTACATGTGCATCACCGACAGCACGTATCCCACAAAGAGGTCCTTCGCGGGAAACACCGTGTGGAGGAGGAGCTGTCCCCCGCGCACCAGAAACGGCAGGGCCAGGACGTAGCCGAGAGTGAAGGCGAGAACCATCTCGTTGAACCCGAGCGTGTCCCTGAACAGGGGGGACACGAAGCCGTAGGCGTATATCGCAAGGGGCACTGCTGTGAAAGCGGCGGCCAGTTTAACGCTCCCGCCGCGGTCCCACGTCCACCTGTTCAGCCAGTAGCATATTATGGTCAGAGGCACGAGGACGGCGAGGAAAAGGAGCATCTCGCCGTATATGGGCAGGAGCTCCGTCCTGTCAAAGTTGACCGAGGTGTAATAGGCGTAGATGGCAGACCACAGTGCCAGGGGAAGGGCGATGTGGCGCACGGAGCGCCAGCCGTCCTCCGGGAAAGTCGATAGGGCCCTGTTGAGTGATATGTAGGTCACCGTGAGGGCGCAGATGAAGGCGGTGAAGTGGTGCGTTATCAACAGGAGGAAGAACATCGCAACGGAAATGGGCTTCCCCCTCGGATGCGTGTACAGATAGAGGGATGCGAG
This sequence comes from Candidatus Aciduliprofundum sp. JdFR-45, assembly GCA_002011395.1. GTDB lineage: Archaea > Thermoplasmatota > Thermoplasmata > Thermoplasmatales > JdFR-45 > JdFR-45. The sequence continues at coordinate 1,785 of MTNG01000147.1, read as the reverse complement.
CATTATGGGTATTGAGAAGCCCTGCTTCCAGATGGAGGAGGAGGCGTAGACGCTGAGACCGCTGACGACGACCAGCGTGCCAGCCAGAAGCGCGATTGATTCCCTCCGCGTCCAACGCAGGGCCAGTGCGTAGACGCCGAGGCACGCCGTGGAGGACACGAGCAGTGTCAGGGCGATGAGCGATGTCCTCGCGTCCACACCGGAGGCGGAGGAGATGGCACCTGTGAGCGCGTTCAGCAGGGGCGTGGCCGGCGTGTGGTTGTTGTTGTAGGCCACTCCATCGGGGTAGTTCAGATTTCCGTGCTCCGCCACCCACTCCGCGGCCCTGTACTCCAGAATGGAGTCAACGTTGTAGGGCTGCTGGGTGACTGCGAGCGGATAGGCGTTGACCGCTAAGGACGCTATGAGCATCAGAAGCAGGACGCTATGCCTCATTCAGCACCTCCTCCAGTTCAATGTACTCCCTGCCCCTCGCACCCCTATCAACCATCTGCGCCACGGATTTCCGCACGGCGGGCATCTGAACGGAGAAGTACGAAGCGGCTATGGAGATCAGAAGCGATATCAGCGCGGATACCAGCAGGTCTGCGAGGTTAACGGAGAAGGTCACCGTGTGTCCGAAGGCCCTTAGCGTTCCGGTGGACGTTATGAGCAGGAATATCGCCAGACCGAGCAGTATGCCCAGGGTGGTGGAGACGAGGAAATAGCGGGCGAACTCACGCAGAACTATCATCCTTATGTCGGCCTTCGTGGCCCCTATGGCCCTGAGAACTGCGAGATTGCGCTTTCTGTCTTCATAACACCGGGAAACTATGCTCTCCACCCCGAGCACCATCAGGATGGCCGTGGCCATGATCACCGATGATATGAGAACTATGAAATTGCCGCGGGATATCTCAATGGCCTTGTACACCGCACCGCCCCTTGACTCCAGTTCCACATCCTTCCCGTATTTTATCAGCAGGTCTATCGGCACCCTTTCAAGGTATTTCTCGCTCACCTCCACTATCCATCGGACGCTTTTCTTACCGTCTGTGACCTCCACCACGTGCCTGCCCGCCGCGAGGGGATCAAAGTCCCTGACCGCGTAAACGCTCTCACCGCCCCCCACGGAGACCGTTATGTTCCCCACCACCTCGCCGTCCACGGTGATGTTGAGTGTCAGGTTACCGCCGACGCCTCCTGAGTTGACCGCACCCACGCGGACCTCCCACCTCTCGTTGTCGTACTCGGGCGCGTGAAGGTCTGCGTTCCAGGATATCTCGGGAAGTAGACCCGTCTCAAAAACGGACACCGTTAGATTGGCCATTGCTATGTTTCCAAGGGAATCCGCCGCAACGACCTCTATCAGGTACGTCCCCGGTCGGTTGAAGGTCACCGTGAGCGAGTTGGAGTGACGGACGTAGTCGGCACCGCTCACGGTTGCAACCGCTATCTCATTGGCATCCCACAGCGTTATGTTGAGGGGCTCTCCGACCCCCACGGAGGTGGCCGCCGGAACTATGAGTGGCGGCGTCCTGTCCAGAGAGTAGTTCAGCGTGAAGGTCACGTCTGTGGTGTTGACATGTCCCGCAGGGTCAACCGCGCGTATACTCGCCGTGTATGTGCCCTCAGGAAGGTATTTTATGCCCCCGGCCGTGCGTTCCGACATGCTCACGGACACACGCTTTCCCGAGCCGTCAACCGACCGGACAGCGCTTCCGTCAAGGTACAGGACGACGGAGTAGTTCTCAACGCGGAAATCGTCTTCCAGCATCGCCGTGAAACTACCGTCGGGGGCCACCT
>MTNG01000148.1 GCA_002011395.1 Candidatus Aciduliprofundum sp. JdFR-45 | reverse complement strand
GTTGAAATCGGATTTTTCGGGGAGATCCACCCGGAGGTTCTGGAGCGCTTTGAACTCACAAATCCGGTGGCCGCGGGGGAGTTTGACCTGCGGGCCATAAAGGAAATCACGGGGTGATTGGCGCCGGGGGAGGGATTCTGCGCCCCATACGGGGCTTGCTCGCAACTCCGCTTCGCTTCGTTGCTCGTGAACCCTCGCTCATCCGGTGAAAGCACAAACAGATGTGGATGGCGCCGGGGGAGGGATTTGAACCCTCGCTCCCAAAACGGGAACCAGCTCTCCAGGCTGGCGCCTTACCTCTCGGCAACCCCGGCGCGTGCTCAGCCCCTTCCGCCCCGCCTCTCCTTCGCCTTGAGGCGGAGCCCCTTATAACCGCATCTGCGGCACTTCCTGGCGTTGAGGGGGTTCCGCGCGTTGCACTTCATACATATTTTCTTCAGGAGTATCCTGTTGACCGCTTCCTGAAAGGTCATGCTGTACCACCTTGTGATGGGTAAATGAAGGGAGTATATAAAATTGTCCTCACCCATATGCGCTTTTCTCTGTCGCAAGAAACACCGGTAATCTGGTGCGGGGGGAGGGATTTGAACCCTCGAACCGCTGACGGACTAGACCCTGAATCTAGCGCCTTTGGCCAGGCTCGGCAACCCCCGCCTGCCTGCGGGAAACGTAAAGGGCATCTCGGTATTTAACTTTAATTGATTAACTCCATCAGTTGAAAAGCAATATTATGCGGCATGTTAATATAATACCCATGCGTTACACCCGCTCAGGGGTGTTAAGATGCGACTGCTTCCAGAGGTGGTCTATGCAAAGGGGTATAGGACCCTGAAAAGGAGGGGTGACATCCTCGGATGCGTCATATCGCTATCAATTGCCTACGCTGCCATCTCAACGCTCAGCGATCTCGTATTGCTGAGCAGCGGTAACAGCCATCTGGGGGCCATATTGGCCGGTGATGTTGCTTTCATCTATATTTTCATGGCCATGCTCCTCCTTTGTCCCCTCATAATGGGGATAGTGGTCAAGGGCGTATCGTCGGTCATGGAGGGCGATGTCAACTGGAGGAAGATACTGATATCCGTCGGGCGAGGTTTGCCGCGCATCCTGATAGCCATGGTGGTGTATGCAGGTGCCCTCGTGGGGATATTCATATCGGTTGTTGCTCTGTCGGTCGGCACGGGTTCGCTCGCCTGCATATGCGTGGGACTGCCCATCGCCGCCGTCCTGGTGTTCTATGTGGCCCTCCGCCTATCGCTTGTGCTCCAGTGGATACTGCTGGGGGAGGAGGGGGTCATCGTGTCCTTCTTGAGGAGTTGGAGCATGACCTCCGGCCACGTGGGTTTCATGCTGGTCCTGCATCTGCCTCTCTACGTGGTCATCCTCGTGACGTCCGCTCTCCGACCCTGGCTCTTGGACGCTGTGGCGCACCTCAACATCTGGGACCCCACATTTCTCCCCGCCCTGCTGATCCTCTGGCTGTTCAACTTCCTCAATATGCTGTTTATGATACTGCTGGAGAGCGCGCTAACGATAGCGTACCTGGAGATGAAACCCTCATGGGAAGAGAAGGTGAGACGCGAGATGGAACGGGAAATGGGCCACGCTCTCCGTGAGGACTACTCGTGGGTCTGATGTCGCAAAGGTTATAATTCTGCACTTCTTTTTATTCACGGCATGTTTGTGGACAGGGAGTCCGAAATCCAAAAACTGACGGCGTATTTAGAGGGGGCGGCAGAGGGGCGGGGCCGAACCGTGGTGATTCTCGGCGAGACGGGCGTTGGCAAAACGGCCCTCACGGAACGTATGATCTCTCTCGCGGAGAGGCGCGGCTACATGATTCTCAGGGGCGCCTGCGTGGAGAGCGCGGGCGTGCCCTTTCTCCCCGTGAAGGAGGCGCTTGAGAGCGCCGGGCTGTCGCACCTTCTCACCTGGAAGCAGCCCCATGTGATAGCGGCCTATGCCATACACAGGGAGACGGGGCTGCTCCTCGGCATGGCCGAGAGGGAGAGGAGCGGGCTGGACCCGGACATATTCGCCGGCATGCTCTCGGCAGTCCAGAGCTTCGTTAAGGACTCGCTGAGTTTCATGGGGGAGGCGAGGGGCTATCTCAACACGCTCGGCTACGGCGAGTACAGGATACTCATCACCAGGGGGGATTACCTGGACGTGGTGCTCATAATCAGGGGGGAGGAGAGCGAGGCGCTGAAGTACGAGGTGCAGACGGACCTTGAAATCTTTGAGAGCGCCTACGCCAGGAAACTGGAAACGTGGTCAGGTGAGATCGGTGAGATACCCGTGGAAGACGTGGTCAGAAAATACGTGGAGTCGGAGAGGTACACCGGCAGGTCCGTTGAGGATGCGCAGAGCCGGAGAGAGGCCATGTACGACAACGTCGCCCACGGCCTCCTCATGCTCTCTCAGAGCAGGCCCCTGCTCATCGCCATAGACGACATCCACTGGGCCGACGCGGACACGCTCGCCTTCATACACTACCTCTCCAGAACGCTCAGAAACGCGAGGGCTCTCATCGTATGCACGGCTCGCTCTGAAGAGAGATCCCCGCTTATGGAGGAGAGGGTCGCTCTGATGAGCAGGGAGGGGCTGGTGGAGAGGATTGAGCTCTCACGGTTCAACCTCCAGACGGTGAGGGAGTTCATAGATGCCCGGCTGAGCCCCAACATCTTCCCGGAGAGGTTCTACGAGCGCATATACGGGGAGACGGGAGGCAATCCCTTCTTCGTTGAGGAACTGCTCAACACCCTCGTGGCCGAGGGGCGCATCTACAGGGACGGGAGCATCTGGAGGGTGAGGGGGGAGGTCTATGCGGACATAACGGAGAGGATACGCGATGTGATCTCCAGACGTCTGCGTTATCTGACTGAGGAGGAGAGGGAGGTGCTGGAGTTCGCCGCGGTGCTCGGCGAGCGCTTCTCCTCCTCCATGCTGGAGGGTCTAACGGGTCTGCCGCGCCTGCGTCTTCTCCGCATTCTGGGTAATCTGGAAAGGAAGCA
>MTNG01000154.1 GCA_002011395.1 Candidatus Aciduliprofundum sp. JdFR-45 | reverse complement strand
AGATGGGAGCCCTCACCATAGCGGTCTGCACGCTCCCCTTCACCGCCGAGGGGCGCATGAGAATGGAGAACGCCTACTGGGGTCTGGAGCGCCTGAGCGAGACCGCCGACACGGTGATAACGATACCGAACGACCGGCTGCTGCAACTCGTCCCGCGCCTTCCGCTGACCGTCGCCTTCAAGGTCGCGGATGAACTGCTGATGCGGGCCATAAAGGGCATAGCGGAGATGATCACCCGGCCGGGCCTGGTGAACCTAGACTTCAACGACCTCAAGACCGTTATGAAGGGTGCTGGAGTGGCCATGATAGGCATGGGCGAGAGCGATTCCGATAACAGAGCGGAGGATGCGGTGAGCGAGGCGATAAACTCCCCGCTGATAGAGGCGGACATAAGCACCGCTCACGGCGCCCTCGTGAACGTGGTCGGCGGGGAGAACATGACCATAGGCGAAGCGCAGAGGGTTGCGGAGATCATTCAGGAGAGGATAAAGGAGAACGCGAAGATCATCTGGGGCGCATCCGTTGACCCAACCATGCAGAACACCATACGCGTCATGGTGGTGATAACCGGCGTCACGTCCCCACACATACACGGAAGGGATCGGCTGAAGAAGGGCATCGTGGAGCGCGTGGAGTGATGGGGGATGAAGGCGAAGCGCATCGTGGACTGGTTCGGCGGCGTTCAGCGCAGGATTGATAACCGCATGAACCGAATAGGGCGCGGTGAGTACTCCAGGATATTCAAGATGGCGAAGAAGCCAACCCGCGAGGAGTACGTGAAGATAGTCCAGATCACCGGGATAGGAATAATCCTTCTCGGATTCATCGGCTTCGCCATATATTACATTCTCTCGTACGTGCTCAACATACCGAAGTGAGAGGGTGATTGACCTATGTCCGATATATACACCATAAATCTCGAAGTTGAGCCGTCCGATATACTCATGCCGGGCGGCAGCGCCTCCGAGGCGACGATTCGAATCAAGCACAACTCCACCACGAAGGAGAAGGTCGCCCTGCTCCTCCGCCCCGAGTTCGAGGTGGCGGACCCCTCGCTGGAGTGGCGCGTGGTGATAGAGGACGCGAAGGAGCACGCATTCCTCTTCACCCCCACGGAGCCGAAGGAGGAGGGCATAGAGAGGACGATCGCTCCCCACATGAAATCGGAGTACGTCCTCCGCGTGTTCTCACCCCGCGGCGCCAGAATCGGGGACAGGATGACCCTGACGCTGCGCGCCTGGTTCAAGAAGAACCCCGCGATATCCGCGGAGACGCGTGTAACCGTGACTGTGCGCCAGAGCGTGGTGGCCGTCAAGACGACCATCGGGCAGGAGATACCCGTTGCCGTCTCCATCGGCGAGAAGGCGAAGGTGAGGGGTTTCGAGGACGACATATTCTCCATACTCGTCCCCCACGACATAAAGGGGTATGTGTTCGTGGAGACCGTTCACCCCGATAAGGTCCTCTCCATAATACGTGGCATGAGGGCCGCGAAGGGCATGGTGCACGGCAACATGCAGGTTGAGGAGGTGGAGAAGTATCTGACGCCCGTGTCGGAGATCACGCGTATCAGCGTGGGCGATGAGGTTGAACTCATTGAGGGGCCCTTCAAGGGCGAGAGAGCAAAGGTCATACAGGTGGACGAGGCGAAGGAGGAGGTTACCGTGGAGCTCTACGAGGCCATGGTCCCCATCCCGCTCACCGTGAAGGTGGACACCGTGAAGCTCAGAGAGAAGGAGGGAAAGTGATATGGCACAGGTGGTTGAAGTTCTGGTCGAGGGTGGAAAGGCGACGCCGGGGCCGCCGCTGGGCCCTGCGCTGGGTCCGCTCGGTCTCAACGTGGCCCAGGTTGTCAAGGACATAAACGAGAAGACGAAGGCATTCGCAGGGATGCAGGTTCCCGTGAAGGTGATAGTGGACCCCGCCACGAAGAAGTACGAGATAGAGGTCGGTACGCCGCCCACCACAGCCCTGATAAAGAAGGAACTCGGGATAGAGAAGGGCTCAAGCGATGCCCGGGGCACGAAGGTGGGCGACCTCACCATCGACCAGGTTGTCAAGATAGCCCGCATGAAGAGGGAGAATTCCATATCCTACGACCTCAAAGGCGTGGTGCTGGAGGTGCTCGGGACCTGCGTCTCCATGGGCGTCACCGTGGAGGGCAAGGACCCCCGGGAGATACAAAAACTTATAAAGGATGGGTCTATTGCCGTGCCAGATGAGTGAACCCTTGTAGGAGGGCCGCCAACGGCCCGCCGCACTACAAGGAGGTGAAATCACGTGGCAGACCCGGAGATAGTCAGAGCGGTGAAAGAGGCGATTGAGAAGGCGAAACCGCGCAACTTCCTTGAGAGCGTGGACCTCGCCATAAACCTCAGGGATGTGGATCTTTCCATACCCAAGAACAGGATCAACGAGGAGATCATCCTTCCCCACGGGCGGGGCAAGCCGGTCAAGGTTGCCATTTTCGCGTCGGGCGAGACCGCGCTGAAGGCGAAGGACGTCGCGGACCTCGTTATACCTCCCGAGGAGATAGACAAACTCGCGGAGGACAGGAGGAGAGCGCGTAAAATCGCGAACGAGTACGACTTTTTCTTGGCCGAGGCGCCGCTGATGGCCCAGGTCGGCAAGAAGCTGGGTATCGTTCTGGGACCGCGCGGCAAGATGCCAAAGCCCATTCCGCCGGGGTCGGACCCCCGACCGCTGATAGAGAGGTTGAAGAGAACGGTGAGGGCGCGCTCAAGGGACAAGCCCACGTTCCACGTTCCCGTGGGCACGAGGGACATGGACCCTGAGAAGATCGCGGAGAACATAGAGGCCGTGCTGAAGGCGATAACGAGCAAACTGGAGAGGGGGTCATACAACATTGGCTCCGCCTACGTCAAGACCACCATGGGCCCCTCCGTGAAGCTCAAGGTGAGGTGAGCGAGATGGCACACGTTGCTCAGTGGAAGAAGGAGGTCGTGGAGAAACTGAGCGAGGAGATAAAGAGGCACCCCGTGGTGGCAGTCGTCGGCATA
>MTNG01000157.1 GCA_002011395.1 Candidatus Aciduliprofundum sp. JdFR-45 | reverse complement strand
CCCCCGCCTCTATCAGCACGAAGCCGAAGAACTCGTAACTGCGGATGGCATAGTATCCGCTGAACCGATACTTGGTCGCGACCTCTATAAAGGCGTCGTACACGCCGGGGCCGCCGCGGGCCCGCCTCACAACAATTCCCTTTGGTATGTCCAGCAATTCAGTAAAACGATAGTAAAAGGAACACATAAAAATTTTGATATATTCGGCGAAACATCACCACGCATGGCAGGGCTCGTTCTGGCGCTGGACGTTACCGACGGCAGGAGGGCGAGGGAGATCGCGGAGGAGGTGGCGGAATACGTGGATTACATAAAGGTCGGATACCCACTGGTGCTCTCTGCCGGGATGGGCATCGTAAGCGAGATATCGCGATTCGCCCCCGTGATATGCGATTTCAAGGTGGCGGACATCCCGAACACCGCGCGGCTGATAACGGAGAGGGCGAGGGAGGCAGGTGCCGCGGGCATCATCTGCCACGCGTTCCCCGGCAGGGATTCCATGAGGGCGGTGGTTGAGGCGGCCGGCGACATGATGGTCATAGCGGTCACGGAGATGTCGCACCCCGGTGCGGAGGACTTCATGGCGATGCACGCGGAGGACATGGCGAGGGCCGCGCGCGAGGTGGGTGTGCACGGTATAGTGGCGCCCGCGACACGTCCTCTTCGCATAAAGGTGCTCCGCGTCGCGGCGGGCGATGAGATGCTCATATTCACACCGGGCGTGGGGGCCCAGGGTGGGCGCCTTGAGGCGGCTGTGGAGGCGGGAGCCGACTACGTGATAGTGGGGAGGAGCATATACGCGGCAGACAATCCGCGGGCCGCCGCGCGGGAGTTCAGGGAGAGACTGGATCAGATGACCCCGAGGAGGTAAAGCAGGAAGAATATGAAGCCCACGACGATGAGTATATTGCCCACTATCATCCCGTAGAGGAGAAGGCGGAAAAGAAAAACGCGTTCCTCCGGCGTTCTCGTCCTGTACCAGTCCTCAGGAACCCTCACGGCGCGCCATCACCGCCTTTATCTTCTTGCGGCGGAAGAAGTCCTCCCTCTCCCTTTCCTCCAGAACCATCTTTATGTACTTCTCGGTCGCCTCCAGCCGCGGTATGAAGATGTGCTCCAGCGCGTTGACGCGCCTCTTTGTCTTCTCTATCTCGTACCCGAGGCTCTCTATGGCACCCTCCATCTCCGCCAGCTTGATGAGGTCTGCCAGCACCTTACGGAACTTGATGGCCGCGTCGTCCAGCGCGGCGGATGTGTCCAGGGAGGCGTAGAGGAGCGCCTTCTCCACCTTCGCTATCTCTCCCGCTATCTGGGGCACTATGACGCCCATCAGGTTGACCGTCGTGAGGGGGAGGTCAGGATACGGGAGCATGCCCCTCGCCGCGTCCCTCACACCCTCCCTTCCGTGGTACATCTCCGCGAGGGTGAGGGCCTCGTAGGCCTCCATGAGCTCCCTCTCCACCTTCGCCCTGAGTTTTTCCCTCTCCTCTATGAGCGTGAAAAACTGCGCTATGAGAGCATCCCTCTTCTCGCTGAGCAGCTTGTGTCCGTTCTTCGCGAGCTGCTTCTTCTTCCTGACGGCGAGCAGTTCCATCCGGGTGGGCTTCACGCCCTCCAGTTTCCGGACCATCGCAGGGGAAAGCGTCTGGGGGTATATTTAATTTCCCTCATGGATACCTCCCGAACTCCCCCGCGAGGTGTCTGTCCCGCAGTTCCTGGTAAATCTGCCCGTTCTTGATGGCCGCTTCCCTTATCTCCTCTCCGCTCCTGACGACCTTCGCCGGTATGCCGACCGCCAGGGAATTAGGCGGGATCTTCGTGCCGGGGGTGACCACTGCGCCCGCGCCTATGATTGAGCCCTCGCCGATCTCCGCGCCGTCCAGCACAACGGCGTTCATCCCTATTATGACGTTGTCGCGCACCGTGGCCGCGTGCACTATGGCCCCGTGGCCTATCGTCACGTTCTCCCCTATCACCGTGGGAACGCCCTCGGAGACGTGTATCACGGCGCAGTCCTGTATGTTCGTGTTCTTCCCCACGGTTATGCTGTCCACGTCGCCGCGGAGAACGGCGCAGTCCCAGACGCTGACGCCTTCCTCTATCGTCACGTCCCCCACGATCACGGCGGTGGGGGCTATGAACGCCTTCTCGCTGACCTTCGGCCTCTTCATGGCGGGGGGAATGGCACGAAAGGGGAAAATGGTTGCGGTGTTTGGCAATTGTCTCCCCTATACGGTATTTCCGAATGATTTAGATTTAGCGTGGGTTCTCATTGCGATTCCATTCCCCTGCCCCGCGAGCATCTTCACCACACCCAGTAATCCGTGTGTTCAATTTTAACTTTATCGCCCGAGGCCCTCCTCACGGCGTCCACGAACTCATCCGCGTTGATGTGGGACAGGGCGAGCCTGTCGTTCGGCTGGAAGACGGAGACCGTCTTAAGTTTGAATTTGACAAAGATTGTTATCACGGACCGGTAAACGTTCGTCGGATGCCTCACGACCACGATCCTGTCTATGTCGTTGAAGGATATGAAGCGCTCCTCACCCCTATGGTGGATGGGCATCGGCAGATGGATGCCCCTATCGTTTACCCACAGGTCCTGAATACTCTCAAAACTTTTGTATTGATAATACACGAGTTTGGTGAGGTGCAGGGCCAGCGGAAACAGCACCAGACCAACCATGGCCGATGAAAAGACGCGGGAGAGCAGAGAAGACACAAAGCGCGGCGAGGGCACAAGGAGTATAATCAAGGAGGATAATGCGATGTAGATAGAGAGGCACGCTAAGAGAACAAAGTAAACGAAGGTTCTTCTGCGGGCTCTGTCTCCCCCCATCCTCTTATAGAGGGCATCCCTGCTCAAATAGAAATGATATCCTCCCACCCGTAATCACCCCTCTTCAGGTATGAGTTCCGTTGAATTTTTCGCCCACCCATCTCACGCCCTTTCACCCTCAACATCATCGACCCCGTAAACCACCTCCTGCTTCTCCTCATATGGGGGCTCGTACCTCCAACGCACCTTATCCCCCTCTCAG
>MTNG01000158.1 GCA_002011395.1 Candidatus Aciduliprofundum sp. JdFR-45 | reverse complement strand
AGCCGTGGGCAAGTTCCTCGGCGCGACGGGCACGGGCGCGGCCCTCGGCCCCAGCGCCCTTGAGGTGCAGAGGCGGGCGCTCGCATGGCTGGGCATCTCAGGCGACGAGTGTCCCACGCAGATAGTGGGCCGTGACAGGTACGCCGAGTTCGTATCCCTCGCGGCGATAACCGCCACCACGCTGGAGAGAATCGCCACGGAGATCAGAAACCTCCAGAGGACGGAGATAGGCGAGGTGAGCGAGCACTTCGACGAGAGGAAGCAGGTGGGTTCCAGCACCATGGCGCACAAGAGGAACCCCATAGTATGCGAGAACGTGTGCGGTCTCGCCCGGGTGCTGAGGGGCTTCATGCTCCCGGCGTACGATAACATGGTGCTGTGGCACGAGAGGGACCTCACAAACAGCGCCGCCGAGCGGTTCATAGTCCCCCACGTGGCTGTTCTCCTGGACGACATCATGGTGAAGATGGAGCGCGTTCTCAGAACGCTCGTGGTGAACGAAGAGCGCATGCGGGAGAACCTGATGGCGCATCCCGAGGTGACCGCGGAGGCCGTGATAATGGCCCTCGTGCGGAAGGGCGTGGGGCGGAACGTGGCCCACGAGATGGTGCGTGTTGCCTCGGTGGGGCGCGAGGGAGAGGAGTGGGTGAAATCAATAATGGGTTCAAAAGTGACAGAATACCTACCGGAAGGGGAACTGAAAAAGATTTTAAACCCGTTGGACTATATCGGCCACGCGCCCGAGATCGCCCGCGGGGTGGTCAGGCGGGTGTTTCAGAGCAGAGAGGGTGAGAGGGAGTGAGCGAATTATTGCAGAACCTGCTGGATGAACTGGACCAGTGGCGCTCAATAACGGAGATAAAGCGCAGACTTGAGCATAGGGGCTTTTCCATAAACCGGCTCGTGCTTAGCGGATATCTTCAGGCCCTGAGGGACCTTGACTACGTGGAGGAGCACATCGCGCCCCCGTCCAAACTCTACAGGGCCACGGAACGCAGGAGCATATATTCGCTTGTTGGGGCTGCCATATCAGAGGTGTCCGCGGAAGACGGCGGGGACCTGGCCCTCTACACGCTCAGCAAACTTCTGGGCCGCCCCGTGTTCAAGAGCGAGATAGAGAGGTGTGGCGTCGGCTTTCCGGACAACTTCAGGAGGATAATGGGCCAGGAGAGGCAGGAGGCAATAAAGGTGGCGAAGAGCACCGGTTATTTCCCGCGCAGGAACGAGAGCGCGTATCTGCCCACCGAGGAGTTGCAGGAGGATTACATGAAGGTGCTGGAGGTCTTGACGAGAAAACTGCTCACTTTATGATGCCGTAGCCGATGAGGCGCCACCTGTTCACTATCCGCCTGCCTATGGCCACGCGCTGTCCCTTCTCGGCCACGACGGGGTATTTCAGAGCGAGGTCTATGACATCCCTCCTCGCGCTCGTTACGCGGGCCACGGTGCCCGCGGTGCCCACGTTGAGCATCAGCACCTCGTTCGTCCTTATGGGCTCCACCTTCAGCTCCTGGGCCGTGCCCACAACCCTCTCCAGAAGGTGAACCTCCAGCGTCATGCTGAAGAGCATCTCCGGCAGCGTTCCGGGCCTCCCTGCCATGCGCCCCATGAGCGCGTCGTTCTTCGTCATGGCAGGGTCCAGCTTTGTGCCGATGCCCACGAGGCCACCGGGCCTCACCCTGTCCCAGAAACGCCCACCGGCCATGAGAGAGACGATCTCGGTGTATATGGGCTCCCACTCTATCCTGTTGCCCTTCTGAATCATCATCCCCGGGAGAATCTCTATCTCGTCCCCCACGCCGAACTCGCCCTGTATGAGGGAGCCGCCTATGACGCCGCCCTTCAGGTCCTTAGGTCTGGTGCCCGGCTTGTTGACGTCGAAACTCCGGGCTATGTACATCCTGGGCGGCCTTGAGGGGTCAAATTTAGGCGTCGGTATCTTCTCCTCTATCGCCTTTATCAGCACGTCTATGTTGATCCTGCTCTGGGCGCTCACGGGTATTATGGGAGCGCCCTCGGCCACGGTCCCCTTCACGAACTCCAGAATCTCGCGGTAGTTCTCCCTCGCCCGCTCCTCGCTCACTATGTCAATCTTGTTCTGCACGATTATGATGTTCTTCACGCCGACGATGTCCAGCGCCATGAGGTGCTCCTTTGTCTGGGGCTGCGGGCATTTCTGGTTGGCGGCTATCACGAGAAGCGCGCCGTTCATTATGGATGCGCCCGTAAGCATGGTCGCCATGAGGGTCTCGTGCCCGGGCGCGTCCACGAAGGAAACAACGCGGAGCAGTTCGGCCTCGTCCGGGCACACCTCCTCGGGCATGGATGTGTAGCATTCCGGCTCAGGCAGGGAAGGGCACCTGTAGAAGGCGGCATCCGCATAGCCCAGTTTGATGGTGATGCCCCTTTTCAACTCCTCGGAGTGCGTATCGGTCCACGTACCCGTTATGGCCTTCGTCAGGGTGGTCTTACCGTGGTCCACGTGGCCGACCATTCCGACGTTCACTTCCGGCTGCCGGGGTACGGGTTTCATTCTTCACCTTCCTTTACCGCTCCGAGCAGTTCCTCCACTCCCTGCGGGCCGTATCTCACAACCACCATGTTTATCTGAACTATCTCGGGCGATATGACGTTCCCGCGCACCATCTTCTTCTTCCTCATCCCCTTCCTCTTGGGGTGGAAGCCGACACCCCCGCTGAGGAGCAACCTGACCCTCCGCGCACCGCTCACGTCGGGGCGCATGGGGAATCCGTCCTTGTCCGTTCCACCCGTGATCTTGAGTTGATATCCGGGGAGGTCCACGAAGACGCCGTCTATTACCTCCCCTATGCTCTTCCCTATCAGATAGTTCGCCTTGGCCCCCGTGATCTCGCGCTGATAGCATTTCCCTGTCTTCGGGTCTGCGATCACAACCTTGAACTCCGTCATCGCGGCATCACCTTTTGGTGCGGTAGGAATTCGCAACCCGTATTAAAAGTTTTGTTTCCAGCATATGCGCGAATGTTCCAAAATCTTTTTATATGGGCGTTCCTTATTTTGGGTTGATATGGATATGGCGGAGATATTCATACTGCTTTTCGCGCTCATGGTCGTGTTCTTCCTCATGGTTATGTGGCTCCAGAGGCGGAGGAAGACCGCCGTGACCGTGGTTGAAGCGCGGAACATGGAGGAGGAGGCGTACAACG
>MTNG01000039.1 GCA_002011395.1 Candidatus Aciduliprofundum sp. JdFR-45 | reverse complement strand
TATGTGGGCTGGTATGACCTTTTTGCATTCCGGACAGAGTGAGGTCGTGCTCTTCGGCAACCCCTTCTGTATGCCGCTCTTCCTTATCACGTACATGGGGCTCACCTTCCCTGCTTAATGTCCGACGCATCACTTAAAACTTTTGTAGCTCTTGCTACTACAAACGGCGCTCGCAGAGGTCCGCAACCGGGCATATATGACATCTCGGCCGTGTGGGCCTGCATATCGTCCGGCCGAAGACCACCATGGTGGGATTGAAGTCGGCCCTGATCTCGGGGGGCACTATTCGCATGAGCGCCTCCTCCGTCTCCCGTGGGTTATCCGTGGACACGAGCCCCATCCTGTTGGATATCCGGTGGACATGCGTGTCCACCGCTATTACGCTCCTGCCGAAGGCCGTTGAGAGAACCACGTTTGCCACCTTTCTGCCCACGCCAGGGAGGGATGTAAGGTCGTCCACGTTGTCTGGAACGCGTCCGCCGTGCACCTCCATTATGAGACGGGCTGCCTCAACGAGGTTGCGTGCCTTCTGGCGGTGGAAGCCCACGCCCCTTATAACCGAGGCCACCTCCTCCTCTGGGTCGGCCCGCGCGAGGGATGCGATATCGGGATACCTCTCCCAGAGGCGCGCCGCCACCTCCAGCGTGACCTCGTCGCGGGTGCGCGTGGACAGCATGGCGAAGGTGAGCACCCTGTAGGGGTCCCTCTCCGTGAACGGGTGGGGGGGCAGTGCCGCCTTCAGCCGCCTGTATATTTCCGCGACGTCATTCATCGCTGCGGCTATGCCCGCGACCGGTTAAATATTTGTCCCTTTTGCGGGAATAAAAACCAGAAACCTTATTAGCATATCATCGTTAATCCCCACGAGGAGAGGATATGATTGAGGAGGACCTGAACGCGCTGTGGCATTCGCTGATTGAGATGGCAAGGATTATGTCGGAGGAGGGCAGAACAGAGGAAGCTGGACGTATTCTCCGATATGCGGAAAGGGTTCGCAGGGCACGGGACATGTGCAGAGCCGAGAGGGCCAAGGAGGTGTTTGAACTGGCCATGCTTTCCATAGTGGGGGCAGGTGAGGACATGGAGGAGTTTTCCCGGAAGGTGTCCCGTTTCAACTACCTGACCGAGAGCGAGAAGGAACTCTATGCTTCTCTGATAAATATTCTGGGCGAGTTCATGTCCGATGAGAGCGAATAACTTTTTAACAGCCGCCCCCATTCA
Source organism: Candidatus Aciduliprofundum sp. JdFR-45 (assembly GCA_002011395.1). Lineage (GTDB taxonomy): Archaea > Thermoplasmatota > Thermoplasmata > Thermoplasmatales > JdFR-45 > JdFR-45. The sequence continues at coordinate 1,970 of MTNG01000039.1, read as the reverse complement.
GCGCTCCATGAAAACCATACTCGTGGGCTCGCTGGACGACCCTGCGAGCATCAATATAAGGGACCGCCTCTTTGAGGTGTGCAGATGGGTGAAGGTGGACGCGCCGCTACCCACGTGGCGCTGTTCCGCCTTTGAGATGGTTTTCATCAAAGGCGAAAAGATATACGCGGAGGGGCTGGACGCTAAACTCCGCGATGTGGGCTACGCGTTTGACCGCATGGTCTTCATCTCCCGCCACAAGAGCGCATCCGGAATACCTACGTTGACTGTGCATCCCATAGGCAACTGGTGCACGGCGGAGGCAGGTGGTAGGGCCGAGACGCTCGTGCCTCCATTACCACACGATATGACCGCCGCGCTCCGCGCTCTCAAACGCCATGCGAGCGGCCTTGATTACCACGTCTCCTTTGAGGCAACGCATCACGGACCCTATCTGGAGACGCCGACCTATTTCATAGAGATAGGGAGCACCCCGTCTCAGTGGGTTGATGCGGATGCAGCGAGGGCCATTGCCGAGGCGCTCATGAGCGCAAGACCGCTCAATGCCCCCGTGGTCCTCGGGGTGGGCGGAGGGCATTACATGCCGCGGCTGACGGACCTCGCCCTGGAGAGGCGCGTTTCCGTGGGTCACATGCTCCCCGCGTACGCCGTCGGGTGCATAAGAGCGGAAACGCTCGCTGGGGCGGCGGAGATGTCCGGCACCTCATTGGTGTACGTGCACAGAAAGGGTCTGAAGGGGGAGGCCAGAAGAAGAGTCCTTAAAATGATAAAAGATGTGGGGCTGGAGGTCGTGTCCTCCGACCTCTTTGAGGTCTTAGACGCCGACTGACCTCAACGCCTCGTCCTTCTCCACCTCGGGCCTGAGATCCGGGCGCAGTTTGAGGGCCATGGTGAGGAAGTTCTTCGCCTTCATCCCCTCGCCCTTGCGGGCGGCTATCCTCGCCTTCTCAAACCAGAGTAGGCCGTTCTTCATGTTTCTGCGGATCACATCGTTGAGTATCTTCTCCGCCTCATCGTATTTGCCCTGGAAACTCATAACCTTCGCCTTCAGAATGCGCGCATCGTCGTGGTCGCTCACCGCTATCAGATCGTTGACAACGTGCTCCGCCATGTTCATCTCGCCCTTCTCCAGCAACGCTTCGGTTATGAACCAGAGGTCCTCAAAGCCCCTGTACTGCTCCAGCGCCTTCTCCACGCCTATCTTCAGAACCGCCTCCGCCACGCGGTCAACGTCCTTCGCCTCCATGGCATCTTTAAGCACGGCGAAGTAGTCCACCTCCTCGACCGGAGCGGGTGCTTCCTCAACCGGTGCTGTTTGTTCAGCGGGCACCTCTTCAACGGGTGCAGGTGCTTCCTCGGCCGGAGCCGCCTCTTCCGGCTCTGCTTCCTCCACTGGCACCTTCTCTGCCGGGGCTTCCTCCGCAGGCTTTGCCTCCTCCACCGCGGGAGCACCCTCAACAGCCGGGGCCTCCTCAGCGGCCGGGGTTTCAGGGGTTGCGGTCTCTTCGGCAGGAACCGCTTCTTCCGCTTTCGCCTCCTCTCCAACCGGCGCCGGTGCTGCTTCCTCTACCTTTTCCTCAACCACCGGCCGCTCCTCCACGTGCGCCTCCGGCGCAGCCCCCTCCGCGGGTGCGGGCGCTTCCTCTTCTTTCACCTCAGTGGGCGGTGCCGTTGGCATATCCGGCAGCGGAGCCATCGCCTCTTCCACCTTCTCCTCTTCCAGCTCCTCTATCTCTATGTTTATTTCCTCAATAGCGATGTCCTCCACACCCTCTTCTCCGAGTGAAAGGTCGCCGAAGAGCTCCTCCGCCAGTTCCTCCTTCTCCTTGACCTCCTCCACGAGGCCGGCGCCCTTCTGCAGCGCTATGTCTTCCAGGAGCAGTTTCGCCTCCGTCAGGTCCGGGTTCTTCTCCACCGCCTCCTTCAGTATGGCCTCCGCCTCGTCCAGATTGCCCCTCTCTATCAGTATG
>MTNG01000099.1 GCA_002011395.1 Candidatus Aciduliprofundum sp. JdFR-45 | reverse complement strand
GGGTACGGCGGGGAGGGCGAGATGAGGAAGGCGGAGTACCTCCAGAGGAAGCTGGAGGAACTCGGGCTGGTTGTGGAAAGATACGATGTGACGGACGAGTGGAACGTTGAAAGGCCGAACGTTGTCGCGTATCTGCCCGGCAGAACGGAGAGAAAGCTGTGGATCGTTGCGCACATGGATGTTGTGCCGCCCGGCGACCCCTCACTGTGGGAGACGGACCCGTGGGAGGCGGTGGTGAAGGACGGGAAGATTTACGGGAGGGGCGCGGAGGACAACAACCACGCCATAGCGGCATCCTATATGGCCGCGAGGTGCCTCGTGGAGGCGGGCGAGAAGGGGAAGTACACGCTCGCGCTGGCGTACGTGGCAGACGAGGAACTCGGGAGCACATACGGGATAAAGCATCTTGTGGAAAGGGGTCTTTTCTCACCCGACGACCTCATACTCGTGCCGGATGCGGGCGCGCCGGACGGCTCGTTCATAGAGGTGGCGGAGAAGAGCGGTATCTGGTTGAAGGTGGTGACACACGGGGTGCAGGCGCACGCCTCCCGGCCCCATAAGGGGGTTAACGCCCACAGATACGGTATGAAATTCGCCCTGATGCTGGATGAAATCCTCCATTCGCGTTACGTGGAGCAGGACCCTATGTTTGACCCCCCTTACAGCACGTTTGAGGTCACCAAGAAGGAGGCGAACGTGGAGAACATAAATACCATCCCGGGCACGGATGTGGTTTACTTTGACATGCGCCTCCTCCCGTCTCATCCCGTGGCCGAGGTGCTGGAACTCGTGGAGAGGGCGAGGCGCGGGTTTGAAGAGATGTACGGGGTGAAGGTCAGCGTTGAGGTGGTGCGCGCCGGGCAGTCGCCGCCCCCCACGCCCGCTGACGCCGATGTGGTCATTGCTTTGAAACGCGCCATAAAGGAGCTGCGGGGGATTGAACCCGTCGTCGGTGGCATAGGCGGGGGCACGTGTGCTGCTTTCTTCAGGGCGGAGGGGCTGCACGCGGCCGTCTGGAGCACGATAGACGAGACGGCGCACCAGCCAAACGAGTACACGAAAATAAAAAATGTGCTGGAGGACGCGAAGGTCTACGCGTATATGGTGCTCGGCGGTTAGATGAGAGAGAGCTCTTCCACCTGAATGCTCTCAACGCCCTCCACGCCTCTGACGGCCTCCTCTACCCGGTCGGACGCGCCGCCCTCGTCGGGGACGACCACCAGGATAGTGAGTGCCTTCAGGCCGAAGGCGATGGGCACTATTTCCTTCGCCTTCACCTCCGCCAGCCCGCTGAGAGCGCTCTCCACGGCGGAAGCGAGGGCGTCCAGGTCAACTTCCGTGTCCTCGGGCATGATTCTGTACTTTATGGCAACCTTTCCCATTCACATCACCTCAGGGACCCACGAATCCGCACTCGGGGCAGACGTAGGGTATGCTCTGCTCCCTGCAGCGCACGCACCGTCCTATGTACGCACGGCCGCAGTTGGGGCACTTGAAGACCGTCGCCCCCTCGTCCACCAGTCCTATGCCACACGATGTGCAGAACTCCACTCTCTCCATCTCAAACACCTGCCATCAGGAAAAGGAACCCCCGATATAAACGTTTTCCCCGTGCTCGGTTTTCGCTGTTGTTCTAACACTCTTTTATGATTTCTCCCATCCTGTGCTCTTTTCTCTTTTTCTTCATTTTTATATATTTGATATACCTTTCACGGCGATACTCATCCCACAGATCCTTGAACTTCCGACCATCATAGATCTTTTTAACTCGGGTTTTCAGAATTGAAAATAAAATGTTAAAATTGTAAAAATTACGACATGTTATAAAATTGCCATGAGAAACCATATCATCAATCTCAACATGCAGTGCTAATTCAAATTTACCAATAGCCATTATAGAAATAACACTTTTTCTTTCCACGTAAAAAATAACTATGTTTTCATAGGAATAAAACCAGTACATCTTTGAAAATGGCATATGTGAACTTATGGCGATGCCCCTCTCCATGATCAACACCCGACGGAAAAAATCCGTAAAAAATGGGCCACGTAGAAAAAATCCGGGTATGATGAAGAATAAGAAATATATCCCCTCCAGCACCTGAAGTAGAACCCCAACTATCTCGGGAAGCAAGGTGCTCCCTGTTAGATTGTATATGATCTCGGCGATGGTGTAATCAGGGTATCCGCTCAAAAGCCACAGAGTGAAGGATAGGTGCAGTATGAAGGTTAAAATATTATACACGAATATTTTCTTTGCTTCTCCTGTGGACAGGTCCCATCCCCTGTATAGTGTCCTGCCTCCCACCTTCTCTAAACACCGTTCGTGCACGAGTTTGGCACCTTCGGGGACCGATGGGCGGGAAATGGCGTTCACCCCCCACCTCTATGGTGCTTTTAGCTTAAATCACTTGCCCCGAAAACGCTCAATATGCGATGTCCGCCTCAACGGCCCCCTGATATCCCCTCAGGGAGAAGACCAGTTTCCCGCCAATGTATGCGCTCGCGTTGTGCAGCACTATCAGGTCCCCTGTGTTTATGATGTAATCGTTCTGAACGTCCACGTACGTGTGGTTCGGGTTTACGACCGTCTCAGAACCCGGCGTGACGGCGACGAGCGTGTACTTCTTGTCGGCGCTTGCGCTGTGCAGGTTCTCGTCCGGGACTCCCTCAGGACAGGCGAGGGTGAGTTCAAAGAGCATGCTGTCGTTGTGCGGGTTGTAGCCAACGCTTGCGAGGGAGCCGACGAGGATGTAGGTGCAGTGGTCCTGCTCCACAGACCTTGACACCTCTATGATGTACGCGGTGTAAACGATGGCGAGGGTTACAGCGAATATAACGCAGAGGGCCAGAATCCTCGCCGCCCTGCTCCCCTCCGGTGCACTCTCCTCCATGGGCCGACCTCCATGGACCATAGAGAACCCTGCAAATATAAACCTTCCCGCGGAAAGGGAGTGGTGGGGCCGACCGGATTTGAACCGGCGACCTCCCGGTTTCCGCCCCGCCCCGCGGATGTCACTTTCCACGGGTCGCGGATATCAGCCGGGCGCTCCAACCATGCTAAGCTACGGCCCCAACAAGGGGGAAAAGGCAAAGAGTGTATTTAAATTTTTCACGACCCCCTGCGGGCGATGAGCGATATGGAGTATCCCCCGGCGAGGAGCAGGCCCGACACAGCCGACACGGGCAGGGATGTTGGGTACGAGATGAGGGTGCCC
>MTNG01000111.1 GCA_002011395.1 Candidatus Aciduliprofundum sp. JdFR-45 | reverse complement strand
CAGGTCATGAAGAGGGATGTCGTCCGCGCCTCCCCGGACGAGGACGTGAGGAGCATCGCAAAGAAGATGATAGAGCACGATGTGCCCATAGTTCCCGTCGTGGAGGGGAGGAAGTACAGGGGCACCGTCACGTTCCGCCGTCTACTAAAGGAACTGGAGAGAATATCAAACAGGTCCGGCTTCGTGTTCATGCCGACTCTATTTGACGTGCTGGAATTCCCGCTCATGGTGCCGGAGGTCCGTAAAAAGGAGTGGTCCGAGGTGCTCCGTGAGTTCGCCGCGCTGAAGGCGGAGGAGGTCATGGAGCACAGATACCCGACTCTCAGGGAGGACGACGACCTGGAGTACGCCATAGAGGTCTTCACCGAGAAGGGGATTTCCAGTGTGCCCGTCGTGGACGGGGATGGGAACCTCGTGGGCGTGCTGAGCAGGAGGGGGCTCCTGGAAGCGCTTCTGAGGTCTGCCTCGAACGGCCGTGCAGATTGAATCTCGCCGTCGGCATGGGCGCCGGGCTTCAGCGCCGCTGCACCGGCGGGAATGTTTTAAGTATGTAATCCACATTTCCCACCCGATGATCCCCGTCATGGTGCCCGAGTACTGCAAGGGGTGCAACATCTGCGTGATGGTGTGCCCCCGCAAGGTTTTTGACAGGGGCGATGAGCCGTCGCCCCTGGGATACTTCGTGCCCGTGGTGGCGCGCCCCGAGGACTGCCTTAACCACGGGTTGAGGAGGGGCGAACGCCTCAGATGCGAACTCTGCTGGTATTCGTGCCCTGACAGGGCGATAGAGTATGAGGAGGAGTGATACGATATGGCCGAGCAGCCCACTATGGGGTCACCGATAAAGCCCGGGAGGTATTTTCTGAGCGGAAACATCGCCTCGGCAGAGGCGGCCATACTCGCCGGATGCAGGTTCTACGCGGGATATCCCATAACGCCCTCCTCGGACCTGATGGAGCACCTCGCCCGCAGGTTCCCGCAGGTGGGCGGCATTCTGGTACAGATGGAGGACGAGATCGGCTCAATCGCAGCGGCCATAGGCGCGGCGTGGACTGGAGCGAAGGCCATGACAGCCACATCCGGCCCCGGTCTGTCCCTCATGGCCGAGAACATAGGGTTCGCAGCCATGACCGAAACGCCCCTCGTGATAGTGGACGTTATGAGGGGCGGACCTTCCACGGGCCAGCCCACGATCGCCTCGCAGGGGGATGTCATGCAGGCGAGGTGGGGGAGCCACGGGGATTATGAAATAATAGCGCTATCGCCGAACTCGGTGCAGGAGTACTTTGACCTCACTATAAAGGCGTTCAATCTCGCGGAGGAGTACAGGGTGCCCGTTCTGGTTCTATCGGACGCGGAGATAGCCCACATGGTGGAGAGCATAGTCGTGCCGGAGGACGTTGAGGTCGTTTACAGGGAAACGTACCCTGCTGGGGTCCGCGTTCCCCGGCCCTTTGAGGCGAAATGCGACGACTGTGTCCCACCCTTCCCCGTTTTCGGGCGGGGGAACAAGGTTCACGTGACGGGTCTCACGCACGACGAAAGGGGCTACCCCGACACGGTTTCTCCCGAAACCCACAGCCGGCTGGTGTGGCGGCTGGTGAACAAGATTCGCAAGAACGCCGACCGGATTGCGGATGTGGAGGTCCTCAACCCTGATGCCGACGTGTTAATCGTCTCCTACGGCATCGCATCCAGGTCCGTGTACGCAGCGGTCAAGGCGGGCAGAGCGGGGCTGTTCAGGCCCCGCGTCCTGTGGCCCTTCCCCGAGAGGCGCTTCGCGGAGGTGGTGGAGGGGAAGAAGGTGGCGGTCGTTGAGATGAACACCGGGCAGTACTTCTACGAGGTTGAACGCCTCGCTCTCAAGCACGGCGCCGAAAGCGTTCACCTCATGCCACGCCTCGGAGGCGCACACCCGAAGCCGCGCGAGGTCGTTGATTTCGTCGGGGGTCTGGGAGGTGGCGCCTGATGGAGTTCTTCGAGTTTTACAGGAGGGAAAGGTGGCCGACGATATTCTGCCCCGGCTGCGGCATAGGGATCGTCATGAACGCACTTTACAGGGCTCTGGACGAGCTCAACGTGGATCTGGATAAGGTCGTTTTCGTGTCCGGTATAGGGTGCACCGGCAGGGTGCCGGGATACATCAACGCGGACTCGCTGCACACCACCCACGGCCGGCCGCTGGCCTACGCAACGGGGATAAAACTCGCCAACCCGGACCTTGACGTGGTGGTCATAAGCGGGGACGGCGATCTGGGCGCCATAGGTGGAAACCACCTGATCCACGCGGCGCGTAGAAACGTTGATATGACCGTGATAGCCGTGACGAACTTCATATACGGGCTGACCGGCGGGCAGGTCTCGCCCACGACCCCGCACAAAATGCTCAGCACGACCACACCCTACGGCAACTGGGAGTACCCCTTCTCGCTGGCGCTTCTGGTGGCCGCCTCTGGGGCAAACTACGTGGCCCGCTGGACCACGTCGCACCCCTATCAGCTCAAAAACGCCATAAAGGAGGCGTTTGAAACGCCGGGTTTTTCCTTTGTGGAGGTTCTCTCGCAGTGTCCGGAGAATTTCGGCCGCAGGAATAGAATCGCCGACCCGCCGACCCTTATGAGGTGGATGCGGGAGAGGACCATGCCCCTCAAGGACGTGATGGAGGAGGTGAGCAGCCCGCTGGAACTCGTGGACCTGAACATAACGGGGAGGTTCGCCATAGGCAAATTTGTGAGGAGGAAGAGGAAGACCCACGGACAACTGCTCCGGGGCGAGGAGGACAGCCTGGAATCGCTCAGGGGCTGACCTCAGACACTATCACAGCGCCGCCGGTGACGTAGGAGACCTCCCTGAGCCTCCCTAGGAGCGCCTCGTAGTCTATCAGGTCCCTGTGAAGGTTCAATCCCTCAACAAAGACGACGCCCCTCTCGGCCTCGGAGAGATAACTGTATGATATGTAGTGTATCATATCCACGTGGTACGGATTGCGCAGGTCCAGCACGTCCTTGCCCACGCGCGTGTCAAATTTCATCACCGGAACAGTTTTCAGGCCCGTTTCCTCTCTGAAGACGGACGGTTCAAACGAAGTCATGGCGAGGGCCTCCCTGCCCGAAGACACCATTTTCAGGAAAAGGGCCCGTGCCTTATCCTTCGGGGCCACTATGAACTCCCCGCGGCTCTCCTCAAATATCTCCACCGTTCCCTCGCGCCGCGGGATGGGCACGAGGCGTGAGAACCTCCTGAGGGCCACGAGGGTGAACACCGCGAGCACCGCCGTGGCGGGCGAACTGAGGGG
>MTNG01000049.1 GCA_002011395.1 Candidatus Aciduliprofundum sp. JdFR-45 | reverse complement strand
CCTCCTCTGCCCCGTCCTCCGAGTATACGATTATGCGCCCCCTGACGAAGCGGACGCTCGCCCCGAACCCCTTTCTGGCGAGCATTCTCCGTATGTTCCTCCAGAGCAGGTGCTCGAACTCCTCCCTGTGCCCGCCCTTTATGGCGATCTCGCCGTACCTCACTATGAAGGGACGCATACGGTAGGCTATGCGAGGGGTGAATAAAAAGTTTGGCGGGGGCTCAGAGGAGTTCCCCCTCGTCTATGGGCATCATGGTGAAGCCCGATATCACCTTGGGGTAGAAGTCCGTGGTCTTCTGCGGCATCCGCTCCATGTGGCGCGCGACCTCCAGCACCTTCTCCGGCGGCGTCGGGTTTAGCAGGAAAGCGACCTTTGCCTCTCCGCCGTCAACCCTGGCAATGGCGTCGTTTATCCACCTCTCGTAGAATATGTCCTCGTCTATCTTCGGGTCCACAACGCCCATGATGCGGAATATGACCTCCCTCAGCACGACGGCATCCAGGGACTTATACGCCTCGCTCCACGATGGGTCCATGAAGGACGAGACGTCGCCCGTCAGTTCCAGCCCGTAGGCCTTCCCGTCCTGATAAACCACGAAGGCGTTTTTATCCCTCCTGGCGTCCAGATACGCCTCCGCTTCAGCCGGGTCTATCTCCTCCACGGAGAAGTATTTCCTGATCTGATCCCAGTGGTCCTCGCCTATCTTGACCTTCGCCAGGAGGCGGTGCGTGGGGAGCACCACCAGGCCCTCATCGTCCAGGCTGACCATGTACGTCATGCGGTAGTTGAAAGCGTGGTTCTCCTTCCAGTCGGGAACCTTTGAGCGCATCTCGTCCCTGAAGTAGACAGCCGTCTCGTATCTGTGATGGCCATCGGCGATGACCACCTGCTTGTCCCTCAGCACGTCCTGTATGACCTTTATCTTCTCGGGGTCCTTCACGGGGTAGAGGCGGGTCACGGTGCCGTAATCGTCCACGCCGTAGAACTTCGGCTCGCCCTTTATCGTCTCGTTTATTATGTCCCGAACCCTGCCGTCGTCCTTGTAGAGGACGAAGCCCGCCTCCAGATTCGTCTTCGTGGCCCTGAGCATGTTGAGGCGGTCCTCCTTCGGCCCTCTGTGCGTCTTCTCGTGGGGGAGCACAACCCTCTCCTCGAAGGGATGGAGGCGCATGGCGGCTATGAAGCCCCTCCGCACGTATTTCTTCCCCTGGAGTTCAAACTCCTGCGTGTAGACGTAGATGGCGGGCGTACGGCATCTCACGAGGACTCCCTTCTCCTTCCACTCCTTCAGCCGCTTAGCCGCCATCTCGTACCTGTTCTCCTCCCTCGGAAGTATCAACTTCACGAAGTTGTATTCATGTCTGCGGTAGTACTCGTCCTGCATCTTCGCATCTATCTTGTCGTAGGGCTGAGTTATCACCGCGCTCAGATCCCTGCCGATCGCGTCCTTGCTGTAATGAATTGCCCTGAAGGGTTTGATCTCCACCATTTCAAACCACCGCTGGAGAATCGCGTTTTAAGTTATAAAGGATGCGGGTTAAAGGCGCCCGGACCAGACCTCTATGAAGTGCTCCAGCGAGCGGTCGTATGTCCTCTCCGCGTCGGGCGGGAACAGGCAGCCCGGCAGTTCCTTTCTGGACCAGTGGTAGCGGAGACACTCGCAGCATATGCCCTTCCTGGAGCAGGGGTCGTACGTGCACCCGCACTCCCGCATATTTCTTTCAGCGTTCTCGCACTTCATATGTGGTGGTAGGGAGCGGGGGGAGATAAGGGTTTCCCTCAGCCCTCAAAGACCTTCCTGAAGCCGTCGTACGCCGCCTCTTCGTAAAGCCATATCTCCACGTGGAGGTTGCCGCCCTCCTCCTTGATCGCCCTCTTCATGGCCCTCGCGGAGACGGCGTAGGGAACCCTCCCCACGCCGCAGCCGAGGGCAGGGAAGGCTATGGAGCGGAGGCCGAGGGACCTCGCGAGGCGCAGGGCGTTCTTCGTCGCTCTGTATATTATCTCCTCATTCGTTTTGAAGTCCAGCGCCATAACCGCGGCGTGGATGACATATTTCGCCTTCAGAGAGCCGGCTGTGGTGTACACGGCCTCTCCTACCTCAACGGGGCCCTTCGCCATAGCCTCCCTCTCTATCTCCGCGCCGCCCCTTCTCTTTATGGCGGCCGCCNCGCCCCCGCCCATTATGAAGCGGTTGTTCGCCGCGTTGACTATCGCGTCCACCTCAGCCTGCGTGATGTCACCCCTGACGAGCTTCACGGGCATGCGCTCACCTCATGTGTGCATGTGGAGGGGGATATTTCAGGTTGACGGGTCGGGCAGAAGTTTTCAGTCCCTCACGAACAGCGCGGGGGAGGCCAGAAGGAGTATCATCCCCACAGCGGCGAGGGCCGGGCCCACGCCGAAGGCGTCCGCCAGCACGCCCATGAGGACGGCGAAGGCGGATGTGAGCACCGTCTTGATCTGCGACTCCACGCTCAGCCCGGACGCCATGACCCTGCTGGATATCTTCTCGCTTATGTAGCCCACGTTCATGGGCCTGCGCAGGTTGTGTATCACGTGGAGCAGGAGAAACAGCCCTATCGCGGGCACCGCGAGGTCCATGTGGGCGAAGAGGCCCGCGAATATGAGCGCGAGCGCGCCCGCGATGAGAGTGACGTTTATCGCGCGGGCGAGGTCCCCCACCCTCTCCACTACTCTATGAGCAGTGCGCGATGACGCGCTGGACACGAGGTAAATCAGGGAGTAGACAAGCCCTATGACGATTGCAGACCGCTGCTCCCCCGAGAGGTAGAGGAGCAGGGGGAGCGAGAGGGCAAAGGCGTTCAGTATCGGCTGGAGGTAGTCCTTCGTCGCCTTGAAGGACGCCATGAAGACGGAGGAGTTCAGCATCGCCCTCACCGCCGCGCCCTTCCTGAACATCCCGGCGAAGTCGCCCAGCGTCGCCTTTATGCGGGCACGCCTCCGCCCCTTCAGGATCTCCCCGTCCAGCTCGCGCGGGTACGTGGCGAGGTTCACGAAGTTCACCACGTACGGGACGATGGTTATCAGGAAGATCTCCCTGTAGTTGCCCGTGTAGAAGACGACGAAGGCGGCGAGGAGCGCGTTGACGGCCGACCCCAGCTGGGAATAGGAGCGGGTGGCGCCGTAGTACTCCACCTTTCTGTCCTCCATGCCCCTTATGCGGAGGTACTCCAGTATCATGGCCTTGTGCGTCCCCGTCCTCGCGGCCTCCCCCAGCCCGAAGAGGACCATGGCAGCGGCGAAGGCGATGAAGGAGGCTGTGAGGTAGAAGAGGGCGAAGGAGAGTATGTACGAGCCCATAGAGAGTACCATGGTCCGCCGCCGGCCGAAGGTGTCGGCG
>MTNG01000109.1 GCA_002011395.1 Candidatus Aciduliprofundum sp. JdFR-45 | reverse complement strand
GATAGACCTCAACAGGGAGAAGGACATGCCCTGGGAGGAGCGCTCGCTCTTCGGGCCGGGGCACAGGGGATGCGCAGGGTGCCCGGTCCCAGCCATAGTGCGGTGGGTTCTGAGATACGTGGGCCCTGAGGCAATCGCCGTCAGCGCAACGGGATGTCTGGAGGTGTTCTCAACGCCGTACCCGACGACCGCGTGGGGCGTCCCGTGGATTCACGTGGCCTTTGAGAACGCCGCGGCGGTGGCGAGCGGCGTGGAGAGAGCCCTGCGTAAACTCGGGAGAAAGGGAAAGGTCGTGGCGTTCGTCGGCGATGGCGGCACGTACGACATAGGCCTTCAGGCCCTTTCCGGGATGCTGGAGAGAGGACACAACGTCATGTACGTCCTCTACGACAACGAGGCCTACATGAACACGGGGATTCAGAGGAGCGGCGGCACNCCGCGCGGTGCGTGGACGACCACCTCGCCTCCGGGCTGTGAGCGGCCGCTGGGCAAGGAGGAGCCGAAGAAGCCGATAGTTAAGATAGCGGCTGCCCACAACATACCCTATGCAGCGACGGCGAACATCGCCTACATGGCCGACTTCAAGAGGAAGGTGCAGAAGGCGGCGAGCATAGAGGGGCCGACGTTCCTGCAGGTGTTCTCGCCCTGCGTGCCCGGCTGGAGAATGGACCCGTCCAACACCGTAAAAATAATGAAACTGGCGGTTGAGACGGGCATTTTCGTGCTCTACGAGGTGGAGAACGGCGACTGGAAGAACCTGAAGGTGACATACAGGCCGAGGGAGTTCAAGCCCGTGGAGGAGTACCTGAAACTTCAGGGACGGTTCAGACACGTGCTCAAGGACCCCGAACTCCTCAGGACCGTTCAGGAGGACGTGGACGCGCAGCTGCGCGAACTGGGTCTCAAGTGAGGCCCACCCAAATTTCTTTTTATTATATTTTTCAAGATAAACAAAACGATTAAATACAATCTACTGTGATATTCTACACGCTATGCTGGAGGTGTGCAGGTTGGGATTGTGGATGCGCGCAGGTGGGATGCCACGCGGACCGGTCGCGCCCTTGAGCGTTTTCGTGGCGGATGTTCTGCCCGCTCCGAGCACGATTGTGAGTTGGATACATACCTACTTCGCCGTGAGTGATTATCTGAATCAACCAAAGCGGAGGTGGTTAAGATGAAGGTGATGTACAAATTAACATTTGTACCGCCTAAGAGCAGCAGACCCGGATCTGCCATACTCTCTATGCTTTACTTCCTCATTTTTTTCTGGCTTCCACTGGACATTTTCTTATATCTGAAAATCCGAGAGTTTGACCTGTACTGGTTTATAATACTATTTGGAATAATGGCTATGATCGCGCTGGGCATGGGCGCGGCCAAATACATAGAATGGCTCAAAAGAGGGTGGGGAACGGTGGATATACTTGAGGTCTACGATGACGGCTGGATCCGATGTCGGAGCAGGGGAGAATGGGATCCAGATGTTCCCCTTGATAAAATAGTAAGGGTGGACACGTGGAAAGTTAAAATAAAAGATAATGAATACTCTCTTATCATACGAATCCTATTTAACCACAAAGGCAAGATATGTCTTACGGGATGTGGTGGGCATATCAAAATAGATGACCTCCCATATCTGTTTGAGGTCCTGACGTACCTGCAGAAGATAGCTGCGGAGAACCGGAAACGGATGGGTGAGGAGGGATATCCACGATGGTGGGACGGTGATCTCTCGTGGCTGGAGGAAGATGAATGGAAGAAGGTCAAAGAGGAGAGGGACAGGTTGCGGAAGGAGCACGGCATTCCCGTGGATTACGCTCGGGACGTGGTGTACAGGTGGTGACGCTGATGGCCCCATTTCACAGACATTATGGTAGCAGGAATAGGCACATGGATGGCCCTTGCTCTAGCATGGTTATTCGGAAGCATAACTTTCTGGATGGGCTTCCAAGGGTTGAACTCTGTGGGAGGTGATATTGTGGGTAGATATCTGAAACATGATTACAAGAGAGGCACACGAGATTTCTATCGCATAGGTATCCCGATGTCCTTGATATTTGGCATCGTGTTTGGCTATCTTATAAACTTCACAACGCCTCCACCGGACAGACCGGTGGAGGTGGTGGGGAAGATACTGGCGAATATTGGAGTTGCATGGTGGCTTGTAGGAGTACCTCTACTTTTTATATTTGTTATTGAATACAGGAAGAAATATGTGTTTTTTAAATATTACACGTTTTCAGGAAAATATATGTTTTTTATCACACCAAAATTTATCAAAAGAAGAATACATTCTGATAAAATTCGGTTAATAATTTGCCCTAAAATTAAGGGTTCGAAACTTGAAAATCTATGGGCTGGTTGCATCTATTATGTATGTAAAAATAAGATGCTCTTAACTTATGAGATAGATACAAAAGCGGCATTTCGTATTCTCATTCACTATCTCAAAACTATAAGAGAAACATCAAAATGTTTCAAAGCAGTTATTCAGAGGGGTGTGCATCCGGATGACTGGAAAACTATAGATGCCATCAAAAAATCCATAAAAAATCCCGAGGTCTGGGATAAGTACCTCGAGGAGTACTGGGCCACGCACAACAGATACTACTGGCTCAACACTCCTCTGGAGAGAATTCTGGAAGACCTTCACTGCCCCTACACGCTGGAGGAGCTGGAGAACCCGAGTGAAGATGAATACGTGGAGATAGATGAGAGTGAGATACGTGAGGATGTGTGCTGAAAAAGGGAGGAGGTAGATGAGGGACAGCACGGAGCCCCCTCAACTCAGACATGAACGGGGACAACCTCACCGCTGCGAGAGATGTACGTGTACCACACCGATCTAACGACGTGGTGATATGTCAGGTGAACCTAAAGGAATATATACGGGATGAGGCATAGGTGATGCCATGGCCTACCGCATCAGGGTCACCGGCATGGTCCAAGGGGTTGGGTACCGCGCGTACGTGCGCGCGATAGCGCATCAACTGGGCATAACCGGCACGGTGAGGAATCTCCGGGATGGGAGCGTTGAGATATACGCGAGGGGACCCGAGGAGACGATGAATCTCTTCATGGAGTACCTCCGGAAACACCCGCGGGCCAAAATAAAGGAAATAGAGGTTTACGAGGAGGGCACGCCTGAATACGGCGAGGGGCCGGGGGAGTGGGATGGATTCCTGATACTCAGCAGGGATGGAACGGAACTTCCAGAGTATGCAGAGAGTTTGGAATTCGTCATACTCGGCGGGATTGAAGTGGCCGAAGAGGTGAAGAAACTCGGTGAGAAAGTGGATAGTGGATTCGCGGAGTTGAAAGAGGAAATCAGGGCCACGCGCGAGGAGCTAAGCGAGAAAATGGATAAGGGATTTGGAGAGCTGAAAGAGGAGGTCCGAGCTAC
>MTNG01000033.1 GCA_002011395.1 Candidatus Aciduliprofundum sp. JdFR-45 | reverse complement strand
CGACCCCGAGGGCATAAACGTGCTCGGCATACTGGAGGACAGCCTGCTGGAGATCGGCTGGAGCATCGTGGAGGGAAAACTCTCGTCCCGCAAGGTCACCTTTGCCGAGGAGGCCACAGTGGTCAAGTACGTCGTGCCGGAGGGATACGGCACCTCCTCCGTGCTCAGCGGCCGGCTCATCCGGATAGATGAGAGGGCCGTTGAGAAGGAGGGAGTGAAGGTCATATACGCCTCGGTGAACGAGGAGAACGGAAAACTCTACACCACGACCTCGCGCTCCGTGGCACTCTTCGCCCGGGGACCCGATCTCTACGAACTATCCAGCAGGATAGAGAGCGCGATGCAGCACGTGAGCGGACCGGTGTATTACAGGAGGGACATCGCCCGTAGGGATATGATAGAGGCGAAGATAAAGAAGATGAAGGAGTTGCTCGGCGAGGCCTTCTGAGTCATGTCTCGTGGAGGCGGTCTCCGAGCGTGAGGCCGTCCCATCTCCCCACTATTGCGCTCACCAGCCCCCTGACGTTCCTGCCCTGTATGGCACCGGCAACTGCCTCCGCAATCCTCTCCATATCCCCGGGGGCGTAGCCCTTCCACGCAAGTTCGGCCGTTCCTAGGCGGCCAACCCTGTCAACTATGATGTCCTGCTCCTCTAAGAGGCGCGAGATTGCTGCCGGGCCCATGGAGTACTTCTCCCTGAGACGCGCTGAATCCATCAGTATCTGGTGCGAATCCGTGTAGGAGGGTGCGTATTTAAGAGGAATTCCGCTCTCAGCCAACTCGGCAGCCAGTTTCCTGGAACAGCGTCTCACGCATCTGGCGTAATCAGGTCCAACCCGGGACATCTCCCACAGCGCGACGCCCAGCGCTGCCACTCTCCCAGGGTGGAAGTTGTCCTGATAGCGCCAGAGGAGCGAGGATGATACTTTCTGGCAGAACTCCTCATCGTTTGTGAGTATAATACCGCCCTGAGGACCGGGAAAACTCTTGTGCGTGGAGCCATAGAAAACCTTCACTTTGATGATATCACCCTGAAATTCACCGCCCGCTATGAGGCCTAGCACGTGCGACGCGTCGTAGGCCACCTCCGCACCCACTTCCTCGGCCACGTCCAGTACATACCCAAGGTCGTATGGAAACGCTATGTAACTCGCTCCTAGCAGGATGACGTCTGGCTTCACACGGCGGACCTCATCCGCGAGTGCCTCATAGTTCACCTCGCCGGAGGAAGGGTTAAACGGTATGGGGTGGCACTCAAATCCCAGCATGTCGGGAAGGTAGCCGGGACCGTAGCCGTCGTACCCTCCATGCTCGGGAGGTATGGCCATCACTCTACCACCGCGCGGCACGAGCGAGCCGAGAACTGCCATGGCGGCCAGATGCCCCGATAGAGGTCTCACCTCCGCACATCGCACGCCGAAGACATCACATGCGAGTTTTTCGGTAAGGTGTAGCGCCTCCTCCATGAATCTGGCACCGCCGTAGGCGTTGTCCACAATTTCACCATGTATCTCCCCGTGAATCTCCATGGAGTAGCGGAATTCCATGTCCGACGCCAGCGCCCTCCTCACCGCCCGTGAGGGGTGGTTTTCCGATGGTTGAAGGTTCAGACACCTGCCTCTCCATGCGCTGTGCTTCATCGCCACATCCAGAGGGTTCATGGGAGATTTATCGCGCCAGGAGATGAAGTATTTTTCCATCAGCGCTCCCGGAGATGCACCTCAAGCGTCTGATACGATACGCTCACACCCTCGCGGTCCAGCGCCTCCTTCAGCATGGCGATGAGCTCGTTTCGCATATCCCAGAGGTCCTCGGTCTTCGCCCAGACGCGAACATCAATCTCCACGCCGTGAGGGCCGAGACCGGTTAACACGACGGCGGGGGCCGGCTCCTTCAGGACCTTGGGATGCGACCGCACCGTCCGGTCCAGAACCTGAAGCGCCTTCGTGAGGTTCTCCTCGTAGCCGATCCTGAGGGATATCACCGTCCTGCGAACGGGCATGCGCGTGTAGTTGATTACGATCCCGCCCCACACAAGGCGGTTGGGAATGAGAACGTGGTGGTTGTCCAATGTGAGCAGTTCGGTGACGTTTATCCCCACGGCCTTCACCGTTCCTTCTACCCCTGCCAGCTGAACGTAATCGCCCTTTCTGAAGGGGCGTAGAAATGCCACCATGACACCGGCGGCCACGTTGCCGAGGGTCTCGTTGAGGGCAAAGCCGAGGACGAAACCTATCACCACCGATACGCTTATCAGGGCGGCGCTCACGTCTATGCCCATCGCGCCGAGGGCAGCGCCGATCACGAATATGTAGAGAACCATGCGGATGGCACGCACGAAGAAATTCACCTGCAACTCCTGGAGGTCCGTCCGGGAGAGGAGTTTCCTGATGGAGGCGGAGGCGGCCCTCACGAGAACAAAACCGACGATAAGAATGATCACACCGAATATTATGTCCCTTATGCTGATGCCCAGGAATGGAAGAGGGGCCTCCAGATCATAGCCAAATACCCACGTTGCCATTTGTCCTCACCGCATTCTTGAAGGGCGGATGCGTTGATAAAACTTCCGCGTTTATGACACCAAAGTTTTTATAAAGGTGCCTGCGATTACTCAACGTGGAAGAAAACGGAGGTGCCGGAATGGTAAGTGGCAGGGTTATAAGGTCCATGCTGTCAGCGGTCAGAAAAAAGAAGGGTGTGGAGGGCCTGAGAAGAGTCATAGACGAGATCAACCGGGATAGCATTCTGTTCACCGATGAAGATGAGGTTAAGAGCAGGGCCGACTACCCCTATGAAATGGCGGAGAAGGTTTTGAAAGCCGTGGAGGGTGTTCTGGGAGAGGAAACTCTGGCGGAACATCTGTTCCAGACAACCACACGGCCTATAATGCCGTTCAAGAAGGGGAACGTGAGGAAGGCCATTGAGAGAGCCGTTGAGCACGCTCACCGGCAGTTCCCCATGTTCCAGTATAAAATAGAGGTTCTCACGGAGCATGCCTTCCGCATAAAGGTGACGGGAAGCGGGACGGCACGAATATATCTGCAGAAAAAGATACGCGAGTCGTTTCCAGAAGCCGTTATCTCTGTGAAAGACGGGACGATAACTGTCAGGATTGAAACCGATTGACTCACATCCTGTCGGACATCAGACGGATAACGTTTGACTCTATGATCACCCCGTGGTAAATTGATCTGTCGTTTGCATCTATGATGGCCTTCACCTCCCACGGCGATAATTCGCGATATCGCAGGACCTCGTTTCTATCACCGTGCTTCCAGTCCACGAGCACAATCCTATCTCCTATATGTATCTCCATTAAACCACGTGCTCTGTGGGGAGACCAGTGGTTCACCACAGAGTCGACCGCATCGGACAGGTTGTCCCGCCATATCTTATCAAGGCGAGCCGGG
>MTNG01000085.1 GCA_002011395.1 Candidatus Aciduliprofundum sp. JdFR-45 | reverse complement strand
GGACGGCGTCCAGGTGATTTGCAGGATGTGCGGAGCGCCCATGGTTCCGGCCGAGTCCGACCCCTCCTCGCCGGTTTTCGTCTGTCCGCGCTGCGGTGCATACTATGGAAACTTCCTCAACACGGGTATAATGACTTACTACACTCAGGACCACCTCCGGGTGGGCCGGGTTATAAAGGCGGAGATCGCGCTGATGGGACGCTGTCGCGCGATGGTCAAGAGAATGGAGATGGTTGAGAAGGAGGGGATGATAGAACTGGCCAGGAAAATACAGGCGGACCTTGGAGATATGGGCGTGGATGATGTCTTCAGGGCGCTTCAGTATCTGGAGGAGGAGGGCGTGATATCCCTGAAGTGCCACGACATGGACAGGGACTTCGTGTGGGTTGAGGTGTACTTCAATGAGAAGGGTAAGGGTAAAGTGGTTCGGGGTGTTTGAGGGCGATGTGTTCATACCCGTGGACGCGTCGCCCGAGAAACGCGTGGAATTGCTGGAGTCGGTGGTTGATGGAGACCCATCACCTCTCATAGAGTACGCGGGTGACGACGTGGAGGTCGTTTTTGAGCATCTGCCCGTGGAGGGGGAGGATTACGGTTATCCCCCTTCGCTTCTCAGGGATATCCTCTTTGAACTGGGGAGGAGAAGGATCTCGCAGAGCGTGGGAGTGGAGGAGAGCATAGTAAACGCTGTGAATGCGATAGACGAACTGGACGATGCAATCAACGTCCTCTACGCCCGCCTGAGAAACTGGTACGGTCTATACCACCCCGAACTCTACGATGCCGTTGATATGGAGGAATACATAGGCCGAATAGCCGCCGACCCGTTTAGGCGCGGAGAGGACAGCGTGGGTGTTGCCCTCCCGCCCGAGGACCTGGAGGCGCTATCCCTCTTGGCCAGAACCGCTTTGACCCTCGTTGAAGAGAGGGAACGCCTGGCGTCCTACTTGGAGAGGAGGATGAGAAGCGCCATGCCCAGCCTCTCGGAGGTGGCCGGACCCATGCTGGGGGCGCGTCTCCTCGCGCTGAGCGGGGGGCTTCGGCGCCTGGCAACCATGCCCGCCAGCACCGTTCAACTTCTCGGGGCCGAGAAAGCCCTCTTCAGGCATCTCAGGACGGGAAGGCCGCCGCCGAAGCACGGCGTGATTTATCTCCACCCCCTCGTGCAGTCGGCTACGCCGCGCGAGAGGGGCAAGGTGGCCCGCGCCCTCGCTGCGAAAATAGCCATAGCGGCTCGTGTGGACCTCTTCGGCGGCGAGCCCGTGGGGAAAAAGCTCAGGGAGGAACTTGAGAGGAGGTTTGGTAGGAGTCCAGGGTGAGTTGATATCTGTACTTCTCGCCCCGTATCTTCACGGGGTACACCCCTGTGAGGCAGCCGAGGCAGAGATGCTCCGCCGGCATCCCTATAGCCCTCACCAGCCCGTCTATGCTTATGTATGCAAGGGAGTCCGCCTCTATCGCCCTGCCTATCTCATCAACGGTGCGCCCGGAGGCGATGAACTGGTCTCTGGTCTTCATATCTATGCCGAGATAGCACGGGGCTATGATGGGGGGACACCCTATCCTCACGTGAACCTCCTTCGCCCCTGCCCTCTTGAGCATCCTCACTATCTTCCTCATGGTGTTGCCCCTCACTATGCTGTCGTCCACGAGGATGACCCTCTTACCGTCTATGACGCTTCTCACGGGGTTCAGTTTTATGCGGATGCTCTCCACCCTCTCGCCCTGCTCGGGTAGTATGAAAGTCCTCTCCACATACCTGTTCTTCATTATACCCTCCGCCAGAGGGATTCCCGATTCCGTTGAGTACCCGAGGGCGTGAGCTCTCCCGGAGTCGGGAACCGGTATGACCACATCGGCCTCCACGGGCGCCTCCCTCGCCAGTATTCGGCCTATGTTCCTGCGCACGTCGTATACACATCTCCCATCTATCACGCTGTCCGCCCTCGCGAAGTATACGTACTCAAACATGCAGTGCGCCGGGACATCCTCACCGCCCACGTGGTGGGTTATAGCCTCCTCCGGCGTCACCTCCACTATCTCACCGGGCATGACGTCGCGAACAAACTCTCCGGAGGTTATGTCAAACGAGACGCTCTCCGATGCGAAGCCCCATCCGCCTTCCACCCTTCCCAGAGCGAGGGGTTTTATCCCCAGCGGGTCCCGTATGCAGAACACGCGGTCGCCGAAGAGCACGGCCAGCGCATATGAGCCCCTGAGCCTCCTCATGGCGGCTTTCAGCGCCTCCACCACGTTGCGGTGCCTTGACAGCTCGTATGCGATGAGGCGCACTATGACCTCGGAGTCCAGATCCGTGGAGAACGCCAGCCCCTTCAACTGGAGTTCCTCCCGAAGTTCCGCGGCGTTCACAATCTCCCCGTTGTGGCTCACCGCGAGGTCTCCATAGAGCGTGTGGAGCACTATCGGCTGTGCGTATTCAATCTTTGACAGCCCCGTCGTGGAGTATCTGACATGCGCGATGCCCGAAGAGCCCTGAAGTCCCTTCAGCGTGGCTGGGCTGAATATCTCGTGGACGAGTCCCATCCCCCTGTGTATGCGTGCCCTGTTTCCGTCAAAGACCGCTATTCCCGCGCTCTCCTGACCCCTGTGCTGTATGGCGCGGAGGGCGTAATACAGGAGGGGTGACACCTCGCCCCCAACGGAAAAACCCGCAACTCCGCAGGCCTCACCTCTTCTTGGCCCAGGCAAACCTTCGCCACCGGGGCGCGGGGTACCCACAGTGAGCACACCTCTTCTTCCTCACGTGATAGGAGTTCCTACCGCATCGCCTGCACCGTATGTGCGTCTTTCCCTTGCCTCTCTTTCCCATTGAAGGGGTTCCGCTTGACATGGTCCATCACCTCAGGGTGGCGATATGTATATGACGTTGTCGCCACGGACTATGGCCACATTAAGCACTCCTCTTGACTCCTTGTTTATGATCTCTTCCACGTTTTTGAGCACCACGTTCATGTGCTGGTCGTAGCCGTCCAGCACGCCGCGGTACTCCCTTCCGCCTTTCACGGCCACAAGGACCGGCTTATTCAGACTCGCATGGAGTATCTGCAGGGGCTTGATCATTTCCATCCCTTGATGTGGCGTATCGGGTGGCAGTATTTAAGTTTTGTGAGACGGGAGCCATTCCCGCGCGGCACCGAAAAGTTTAATATTGCCCCCTCAATCGTATTGCTCGCGTTTCCACCCCGGAGGTGCTTCAGAATGGCGAGAAACATCGTGGTTGAGGAGATAACCCAGACCCCCGTTGAGGAGCGGGAGGTTGAGATCGTTGAGAGAAAGGGGCTGGGCCACCCCGACAGCGTGGCCGACGGCCTGGCCGAATCCGTGAGCCGTGCGCTTTCACGGTGGTATCTTGAGAAGTACGGGATAATTCTCCACCACAACACGGATGAGACGCAGATCGTGGGGGGGCAGGCGAGCCCGAGGTTCGGCGGGGGGGTGGTTCTG
>MTNG01000115.1 GCA_002011395.1 Candidatus Aciduliprofundum sp. JdFR-45 | reverse complement strand
CGGGTTTGAGATGACGCTGGACGAGTGGAGGGGAATCGTGAAGGGTGACCTGGCGAGGGACCACGTGGAGAGGTATGGAGTGTCCGTTGTGGAGTTCTGGAAGGCCGTGGACGAGCGGAATCTGGAATACCGCAGGTGGATGCTGAGCCAGGGGCGGCTGAGGGCATGTCCCGACGCGGAGGCCGTGAGGCGCCTGCCGGGCAGGAAGGCGGCCGTGAGCAACTCCTCAACCCGCTGTGCGGAGTTCGCGCTGGAGGCCACGGGACTCAGGGACGTCTTTGACGCCGTGGTCGGAAAGGACTACGGGGGCTATAAGTACATCCACGAGGCGAAGCCGAGGCCAGGGCTGATACTCGTGGTAAAGCGGCTGCTGGGGTGTGAGCGCTGCGTTTTCGTTGGCGATTCACCCTCGGACGTGCGCGCGGGGAAGGGTGCGGGGTGCCTCACTGTCCAGGTTCTCAGAGATGGCGAGGTGGGGGGAGCAGATATCGCAGTCCGGTCTCTATGGGAACTCGTGGAGGTTTTCGCCGGAAAATGGAAATGATACTGTAAAAACGCCGAAAAAACTTTTTATCTTTCCCGCGCATTATTCCCCGATGTCGGGAGACGTTGAGGATATCCTCAGGGAGGCAGAGGACCTGTACACCTCGGGCGAGAGGGAAAGGGCTTACGGGATGCTGAGGTATGCCCTAAAGGGGCGACCGGTGGAGGAGAGGTTCAGAATTCTCAGAAAGATTGCGGAGTGGCTCTCCTCGGAGGCCAGATGGGATGAACTGGAGGAAGTTCTCCGCGAGATGATGAACCTCGCCGGCGATGACGTCAAAAAACGCATAAACGTGCTTCTGAGCTACGCCAACATGCACTGGCATCTGGGAGACCTGGAGAAGGAAATGGAGTATCTCATGGAGGCCGGCACCCTCGTTGATGAACTGGAGGATGAGGACCTTCAGGAGGCGATATACTCCCGCCTGGCCACCATGTACTCCGATCTGGGCGACTGGGACCGCGCCATGGAGATGTACCGTGCCGCCCTCCGCCTGGCGAAGGATGACAACGTGAAGGCCGTGCTGTACAACAACATGGGGGAGGTCTTGAAGAAGACCGGGAATTTGATAGGGGCAGTTGGGTACTACCGCAAAAGCCTGGAAATGGCTGAGAGGGCGGACAACGAGAGGGCCATGGGTTTTGCCCTGGAAAACTTAGCGGAATGCCATGCGATGCTGGGAGATGCCGGCGAC
Source organism: Candidatus Aciduliprofundum sp. JdFR-45 (assembly GCA_002011395.1). Lineage (GTDB taxonomy): Archaea > Thermoplasmatota > Thermoplasmata > Thermoplasmatales > JdFR-45 > JdFR-45. Next base: position 2,254 of record MTNG01000115.1, on the reverse strand, counting down.
GCCGAGAAATACGCGGACAGGGCTATGGAGATTTTCAGAAAACTCAACAACTACAGGATGATCGCGGCCACGGAGGCCGCTTACGGGATGATATACGCTGCGAGGGGCGAGGTGGATAAGGCCGAGGAGAAGTTCCGCAACTCATACAACATGTTCGTGGAGAGAGGCCTCAGGATGGACGCGTGTGAAACGCTCTATCTCTGGGCGAAGTCGCTCAGGGACGCGGGTGTGATCGAGCGGGCCAGGGAGAAGTACATGGAGGCCGCTGAGTGCTATGAGAGCATAGAGGCACACGCGGTCGCGGAGAATATCAGAAAGGAGGTGAGCGAGCTGTGAAAGTTCTGTCTGTTGGCGATGCCGTGTACGACATACTGACACCGCCCCTTGAGGCGCTGGGAAGGGTGGTTACGCTTGAAGACATACTTGAGGTGCCGGGGGGAAACGCGCTGAACTTCGCCATGGAGATGGCCGTGCTCGGCCACGAATCCACGCTCCACTCCTGCGTGGGCGAGGACGAGAGGGGCGAGGCACTCCTCCGGTGGATGGGCGAGAACGGCGTGAAATTCACAGGGGAGAGACGTGGGAGGACCTGCGTTACCCTCGGCATTCAGGGAAAGGAGAAGATGTTCCTCACCTATCACGGCTGTCTGGGCCATCTACACCCCGAGAATGCGCCGCTGAAAGGCGTTGAGCACCTTCACATAGGGGGGCTGTGGAAAATCTCCCCGAAGAGCGTGGAGGCGCTGGCCCGCAGGGCGAAGGAAATGGGAATTGAGGTCTCCGTGGACATCAGCAATCCACCGACAAATGGCGACAGGGACTTCGTGTTCCGCCTCCTGCACCACGTGGACATCCTCTTCCTCAGCGAGTGGGAGATGAACTGGCTTCTCAACGGGAAACCCTTTGAAAAGCTCTTCTCCTACCTTGGGAGGGGGATGAGGTACATACTGCTCCACAAGGGCGAGGAGGGAGGGGTGCTCTTCTCCACGGAGGGGTACGCGGATATCCACGTGCCAAGGGTTGTGCCCCGCATCCCAACGGGCGCAGGCGACGTGACGAACGCCGCCTTCGTCCACGCGCTCCACGCCGGCAGGGACCCGCAGGAGGCGGCCCACTTTGCGTTCTGCGCCGGCACGATAAGGGCTTCAGGCGTGCTTTACCCGAAGGAGAGGGAGATAACCACCTTCATGGAGATGAACAAAATATGAGTGGTCCCGGCTCCCGGATTCGAACCGGGGACCTGCGGATGGCCGCGGCGGAGCCCTTGCGGGCGCCCCCTCTACAGTCCGCCGCTCTGGCCAGACTGAGCTAAGCCGGGTCAGGGGATGAAATGGAGATGTCGTATTTTAATTTTTTGAGATGCTGGTGGGCCCGCCCGGGTTCGAACCGGGGACCTGCGCCTTGTAAGGGCGCCGTCATAACCACTAGACCACGGGCCCCCATCGGGGAAAGGGACGATTCTCTAATAAAATTTCCTCCTCAAACCTTATCTACACCCTCGGCGATACACAGCACGCATGGACGCGGTGGCACTCTACTCGGGGGGTAAGGACTCAACCCTTGCCCTGCACATCGCCTGGCAGCAGGGGTTCAACATCGTGGAGCTGATAACGGTGGCACCGCACAGCCCGGAGTCCTACATGTATCACGTGCCCAACGTCCGCTGGACCGCCCTGCAGGCGGAGGCCATGGGACTGCCGCACAGAATCGTGAGGGCGGGAGATGACGTAAACGACCTCTTGAAAATACTCAGGGACACGGGAGCGGAAGCGGTCATCAGCGGCGCCGTGGCCTCGGACTACCAGAAGACGCGGATTGAGAGGGCTGCATCTCAACTCGGGATGCTTTCCTACACCCCTCTGTGGCGAAAGTCGCAGCACGCCATCATCAGGGAGGTCATGGAGATGGGTATGGACGTCCTGGTGGTGGCCGTGGCCGCCTACGGGCTGGGAGAGGATGCGCTGGGGGCGAAACTAGCGGACATCCTCGGCCATCTGGAGGGCCTGGAAAGGAAGTACGGGATCAACGTGGCGGGCGAGGGGGGAGAGTACGAGACGTTCGTCCTCAACGCCCCAATGTTCAGGGCCAGGGTGGAAGTCGTGCGCATGCGAAAGCTCTGGCACGGTGACAGGGGCGAGGTCATAATAGACGAGGCAAGGGTGGTGCGATGAAGTACGTCATCATCTGCTCAAAGGGCGTATACCCCAGCGTCAACTCCTTCTGGTCATACACGTTTTTCAAGGGGAGGTATCCG
>MTNG01000161.1 GCA_002011395.1 Candidatus Aciduliprofundum sp. JdFR-45 | reverse complement strand
AGGCGATTTCCCTTATCTTTTTGCGCAGCCGGGGCGACGATACACCGCGGGAATCCACGAACCTTATGGCTGGACCCGCTCCGCTCCGCACGGGGCTCAGGTGGAACTCCACGCCCGGCATGTTGCCGGCGGTCATGGTGTCCACCGCGTAGACCTCGTCGAACCTGTTCAGATGCGCCACACCCCGGGCGCCCCTGAGCCCTGCCTCCTCCTGAACGGTCCATATGAGCGTGACCTCGTTCTTCGGCGGCTCCTTCGCCATCCTCTCCGCGAGTTCAATGAGAAGGGCACAGCCGGCGCGGTCGTCTATGGCCCTTGTGACCACGTAGTTGCCGAAGGTGATGAACTGCTTCTCCCAGATGATGGGGTTGAGAACGCCCACGCCCATCTTTCTGACCTCCTCGTCTGAGGAGGCGCCCACGTCTATCGCGAGTTTGGTCCAGTCGATGAAACTCTGCATCTCGTCTTTCTGGCTGAGGTGAGGCGGTTTCAGACCTATCACGCCCTTCACCACGCCGTTCTCCGTGTATATGTTCACGGCCCTGCCGTAGAGCATCCTGTCGTCCACGCCGCCTATCTTTCTGAACCTGATATAGCCGTCCTTCTCCACGTGGGATACGACGAGTCCGATCTCGTCCATGTGGGCCATCACGGCTATCTTCACACCTCCCTCTCCGAACCTCAGGTGAACGTTGCCCATGCTGTCAACCGTGGGTTCGCCGAAGTCCGATGCGTATTCCAGTATCTTCTCCCTGATCTTCTCCTCGAACCCTGTCACGCCGGGCGTCATCACCAGGTCATGGAGCAACGTTTTCGTGTCCATACAAATCACCCGGGGGGATTAAGATACTCACATATTAACTTTCGCAGTCCGTCGGCCCGCTCCACGTAGCAGGATGCGAAGGTATCTCCGCCGCCACCGCGCCCTCCGAGGTTCGCCGTCAGATGCTCCACGACCTCCCTCGCGGGGACGGTGGTGGAGGCAACGTACACCACGGTCCTCTCACCCTCGCTCACAAGTACCCGCACGCCGTTGCCACCCTTTAGAAGCTCGCCCGCGGCCTTCCTGTCCAGCCCCGGGACCTCGGCGATGCGGACGCCGGGGCAGACCTCCACGAAGGGATCGGCCGTGGAGGCGAGCGTCAGAACCGCTTTCCTCAGGCGCTCTACCTCCCCCATGGCGTTCGCCACGAAGGTGGGCAGGTCCTCCACATCGCAATTGGCGCGCCAGGCCGCGAGCCGCGCGTGGGTGGAATGGCGCCATGCCTCATGCTCCGCCTCACCGGCAACGCGGAAGCGTATCTCGCAGGTCTTTCCCCTTTTCCGGAGCCCCTCCACGAAAATGCAGCCAATCTCTGACGTGTTCGCCACGTGTATTCCGGAGCAGGCGGATGCGTCGTAACCCTCAACTTCAACGATGCGGACGCGTTCATCCTTAATCCTGTGCAGGAGTGCCCTCACATCCTCATCAATTTCCTCTCTCCGCACCCAGCGAGCCGTGACCTTTCTGCCTTCACCCACGATGCGGTTCGCTTCCTCCTCGGCCCCGAGCACGTCCTCCGGGCTCACATCCCCCTTTACAAAAACGCTACCCGTGGGCCTCTCAAAGGAGACCTTCGCGAGTTCCACGTTCACCGCCCGGGACAGGGCGCGGAAGAGCACGTGTTCACCGGTGTGCATCTTCATCAGGTAATACCTCCTCTCCCAGTCAAGGGATATCCGCACCTCATCGCCGGTGGACGGTCTTCCGGAGGCGGAGGCGATGCGGACCGCGCCGGGGGAGTGGCCGATGACCTCCGCCCGGAACCCCTCGCCCTCCATGATTCCGATATCGGGCGGCTGGCCCCCTCCCCCCGGGTAAAGCGGGTTCTCCTCCACCTCCACGATGTCCGCGGAGACGGAGACGATGCGGGTGCGCACCTCCCGCGCGTAGGGGTCCCTGTAATAGAGCACCTCATGCATACCTCCCCAATCGCCGGGAAGGGGAAAAAGTTAGCGGTGAAATCTTTAATATCAAACTTCCGCAATATCCCTACGTCATGCTGGACCTCTGGGGCAGGATTGTGACGAAGCACCCGCGCTGGGTGGTCACCTGCGTCCTCCTCATATTCATAGCGTCAATTCTCGTGTCCACCCAGATGAAGGTGGAGGTCCGGCAGGAGAGTTTTGAACCGCGCAACCCCGAGTACGTCAGGTACCACGACATACTGGATAAGTTCAGCCCCGAGACCAGTTCGCTCCTCGTGATAGTGACATCGCCGTCCGGGAACGTCGTTGACAGAGAGGCGTTCGTGGAGATGAGGGACCTTGAGAGATGGCTCACAAACGAGTCGGATTTCCGGGACAACGTCACGGGGGTCGCATCCCCGGCCACATCCTTCCTCTACGCCATGGGGCTCCTGGAGATGCAGGACATGATCATTGAGAACATGAGCGAGGCGAGGAACGAGACGCCCGACCTCACACCCATCGCCGTCTCCATGGAGAAACTTCTGGATGCGGAGGCGAGGTACACCTCGCTGTCCGCCGAGATGGACGAGAACCTCACGGACGACCTGAGGGACGTGTTTCTCCTCCTGCCCCGCATGTCGTCGGGGATGGGGGATGCTGGCATGGCGAACATCACGCCCGCGGAGTTCAGCGCCTACACGCTCACGCTGAACGGGAGCAAAAGCGTGGAGACGAAGATAAACTCAACGAGGATAATACGGGAGTATCTGGAGATACTCCTGAACATGAGCGCGGAGGGAGACGGTGGCGGCGGTGGGATGGACATGGCCGCCTTTACCATACCCGGAGAGGACCACCTCCGCGCCGCGGCGAACTGGACCCTGCCGTGGGACGTGAGGATGGACGAGATGGCTGAGGGGGAGGACGACGTCGCCTACAACGTGACCTACGAGAGGATTATGAGCGAGACGTCAAACAGAACGTTCTTTGAGTGGTACTCCCTGAACACCACGCTCTACCTGGCCCTCACGCTGGTGTACAGCGGGAACTACGAACTGGCGGAGTTCATCTACGTGGGGACGAAGGGGATGGTGGAGACAAACTCCCAGCAGTACTACTCCGAGAGGGATTCGTGGAGAAACTACTCCGCGATAACGGAGGATTTCCTTCGGGGGCTGGCCGCGGGGGACTCCTCGGACCTGTCGCTCGTCATGCAGGAGACCGATGAGCGCATCGCGAACAGCACGGGGTACCTGCATGACTTCCTGGTGGAGTACAGGGGCATCCTTGAGAATTACTCCTCTGGGGCAGTGGGCGTTGATGAGGCCATCCTCTGGACGTGGAGGGCGAACAATGTCTCGGTATCGCTCACGTCCATATACAACTACTCCGGGCGGAGGGACGTGGAGATACTCCCGTACATAAACGACACCATAGAGGCCATGGTCAACGGCTCCCACGCCGAGAAGGTCTCCGCTGCCTCCTCGCTGTCAAGGAAGGCCGAGGCGACCATGAACAGTGTGATGGAGGACCTCGTCATACCGCACATGGCCCTCAACATAATGCTGCAGAAGTTTGACATCTGCCTGAAAAACGCGCTCTGGGTGGGAGGCAGCGACGAGCCGTACTT
>MTNG01000023.1 GCA_002011395.1 Candidatus Aciduliprofundum sp. JdFR-45 | reverse complement strand
GGTTCACGTAGTAGAGGCCGTCCGCGGTGAAGATGTGCTCCAGCGAGGTTGTGTTCTCCACCACGGTCCCGTCGGAAATGTCCCACCTCGTCCACGCTATGCCGTCGTAAGCCGTGCTCGTGTCGTTGAACCACGCGGGCTGTCCCTCCAGCACGGAGGTTCCGGGCTCCACGGTGAAGTCGGCGGTTGGTCCCGTATCGGGGACACTCACCGCCTTCGTCACCGACGAGTTGCTGCCGTCGGAGTCTTCAACCCACAGGGTGACCGTGTAGGTGCCGTCCTGCGCGTAAACGTGCGTGACGTTGGGACCCGTTGCGGTGGACCCATCTCCGAAGTCCCAGTACCACGAGACGATCCCGTCGTACGATGTGCTTGTATCGTTGAAAATCGTCGGTGTCCCCTCTATTCCGGGCGTGAAGGTGAAGTTCGCCACGGGCGACGTGTCAAGGATGTCAACCGTTATGAAATCCGTTGATGACAGGCCGTCCCTATCGCGCACCTCAAGGGCTATGTCGTAGGTGCCGTTCTGCACAAACACATGTGTGATTTTGACTCCGTAACCGATGACCTCCCATCCGGTGCCGTTGTAATAGTACCACGTGTAGTTCAGCGTTGATATATCGGACACGCCGTCCGTGCTGTTGCCCCCGTCCAGCGTGAGCGGGGTGCCCTCCACCACGGGCGCGTTGCTGGTGGCGTTGGCCACGGGGGGCCTATCGCCCTGCACGTACACGTGGGCATATTCAAGTGAGAACGGGATGTAGTCGTAGTCGGAGCCATGCGGAAGCGCGATGAGGTCCGTTCTGTTGTCTCCAGTAACGTCGCACGGCAGGAGGAACTGCGGGTGCCTGTACGTTCCCAGAACATCGTCTATGTCAAACTGCGGATTTGACCAGTTTTCGTACATCAGCAGAATCACATCAATGCTGTAGACGGACACGGCCATGTCCATCTCCCCGTCGTCGTTCAGGTCCGCCGCCTCCGTGAATATGAAGCCGGGGTAGGACCCAACGGTGTAGGTCGGGGACAGGGGGTACGGCAGACCGGAGTAAATGAATATGTCTATGTCCGATATGTTCCACGGGATGTAATGCCTTGTGCCGATGAGGTCAACCATGCCATCGCCGTCCAGGTCAACGGCCTTCAGGTACCTGTAACCCCCGTAGGAGGGCGATATCGTCTCGGCGAGGTTGAAATTGCCCGGAGATGTCTGTTCTAGCACGAGTATCTCACCGTTCAGTGTGACTGCCAGCCCCGGCAGGGACCATATTCCCAATAGAGGTTCTACCTCCATAGCGCCGCCTGTGCCGTAAGATGAGAGGTCTATTATGTAGTCCGGGCCTGTTCCGTTCGCAAATCCCGTGGTTGCATTCTGGAGGAACACATAGACCTCGGGGGACGTTTCAGAGCCCACCACCACGTCATCCAGACCGTCCTGATTTATGTCAAATACCTCCACGTCCCACGGAGACAGCACTCCCGTGAGGACGATCTTTTGCTGAGTCTCCATGAACATCATGGTCAGGTTGTCATCGGCGGTGTTGGAAACCACGAAATCGTCCACGGCACCGCCGTTCAGATTGCCCACGCCCACATCGTGGGGGTAATCCCCCACGGTGAAGTCATCTGACCAGAAGGAGGAGAAGCCCCCGTTGTTGAAGTAGAGGGTCACGCTGTTCGGCGAGCCGTCCGGCGTCTGGAAGGCGTTAACCACAACGATGTCCACATCTCCATCTCCATCAAAGTCGCCGACGCCGGCCGATACGGGATTGTCTTTGGCCAGAAGGTTGAACCTGGAGGGGGCTTCAATCCCATAGTCCCCCAGGAGATCATCCCTCTGCATGAGCAGCAGGGCAGCCTCGTTGTCATCATCCACGCCGTCGCCCCTCGTGATCAGCAGCAGGTCCTCCAGGCCGTCCCTGTCTATGTAGCCCGAAAAGAGCCAATCGTTGACGTCCCCTCCGGGAAAACTGTAGTCCTTTGTGGACCCGTGCCCGGGGAGGGGGCCGTAAAATATGTTTATATTTCCGGGCATATATATGCCAGGGGCAAGCGGTATCAGACGCTCTGAAACCGCCATGTCCACTATACCGTCGCTGTTCAGATCCCCGAGGGCGACCGAAGTCGGATTGGCAGTCGTGAAGGTCTGGGACGGTGAAGATGGGAAGGTGCCCCCCGAGGTCAGGTAAACCGTCACGTTATCGCTACCGACGTTGGCAACAAAAAGGTCGTCATATCCGTCACCGTTCACGTCGCCCCCGGCGGCCCATATGGGCTGGGTTCCGGTGGCAAAGGTAATGTCAGCAGGGGATGGATAGATTTTCAGCGATGCGATGTAATATCGGATCTCCCCGGTGTTGTCCCGCTCGTTCAACACAACGAGATCAGGAAATGCTGAACCCGATGTGTTCAGAAACCCGACCCATCTCGGGTCCACTCCCACGTTTATCGTGTAGTCCTCCCTGGTGGCGTTGTTGTAAGGTCCATCAACGATGGCTATGAGTCCGTTGGTGCCGGGGTCCCGGAAGGCAACTGCAAACTCCCATACACCGTCGCGGTCAAAATCAGATGACGCCATAAACGTCGGGATGGCCGTGGAAGGCACCGCGCCGGAGAAAAATGTAACCACATCGGGGTTCTTCTCCACGGCGATGGGGCCTAGAAATAACAGAATAAAAGTGTTATTGGAGGCCAGTGTATCATTATACATCAGAACACCGATGTCGTTGTATCCGTCGGCGTTGTAGTCCCCGATGCACGCCCACACAGGTTTCCCGTAGGCGCTCAGGTCAAACTTGAGCGATGCCACCGGCGAGAACAGGTTCTCCGTGTTGTTGTATATCAACAGCACCGGAGGGTCACCGGCGATTATGAAGACCTCGGGCCATGCATCGCCCGTGAGGTTGCCATAACCGCCGCCCCGCGTGTCGTTTGCGGATATGAAAGGCAGCGACTTGAAGAACCACGGGAAGTCGTGGGGAAGCGACTCCGTCTCCGCGCCGTCTGGCTGGCCATACGCCGGCTGGAAAGGTATGCACGCCAGGAGAATGAGCACTACAAGCAGGGCGCGAGCGTTCATGGGGGGAGTTAGGTAAAAGGAAGGATATAAATGTTGTGAGGTACCTACGCGGGCCACCAGTACTTCATCAGCTCAACTATGACCGCGGATATGAGGCCCATATATATTACGAGTTTCGGGTCTATCTTCGGCCCCTTCGTCTCCTCCTCCTCAAAGTAACGTATCAGACCCGCCGCGGATTGAAAGCCCATCTTTGATTTTTCTCTGGCCATGACACCCCCCCATTGCAAAATCTGGATATAAAGGTTTCACCCGATGTACCCGAGATCCCTTCTTCCCTCCTCTTCCTCCTCCTCGGCCGCGATGCGCATGGCTATCTCCTCTATCCTGCGAGCGCTCTCCTCTATGTCCGTCAGGTCCACGGGGACCTCCAGCGCCCTCACGGCGACCTTCAGCACTTCCCTCGCGCTGCGCGGGTCAGAGAAGTACCCCGTCGTCTCGCCCATGAGGCACACGCCCGCCATGTCAAAGAAGTTCATTCCCAGCCCCAGAAGAAGACCTGCCGCG
>MTNG01000040.1 GCA_002011395.1 Candidatus Aciduliprofundum sp. JdFR-45 | reverse complement strand
GAAAATTGTGCAGGATGATAGGCGTTTCCTCCCGTGAGCCGGTTGAAGTGCTGCCCTACTTTGAGGCGGTCAGGGACATGGCACAGAACGGAAAGCGCGCGCCCCACGGTGACGGCTGGGGCGTCGCCTATCTGGACGGCGATGAAATCAAACTCATAAGGCACACCGAGCCGATATGGGACTCAGATCCGGAGGAACTGGAAGGTATATACTCAGAGCTATTCATCATCCACGCCCGGAAGGCGTCCATAGGCGCCGTGGAGATGGAGAACATTCACCCCTTCCGCGAGAACGGATACGCCTTCGCGCACAACGGTACAGAAAAGGCGCGCCTGCGCCTTCTGAGCGGCGTGAGGGCGAGGGGCGACACGGACAGCGAGAGGATATTCCTGCAACTGCTGAAACGGAGGGAGGGGTCAAACTTCGCAGTCGCGTACCGCGCCCTCCTGGATAAGGGGCTGAGAAACCTCACCTCGTTGCTCATGGACGCTGAAACGGAGACGCTCCACGCGTTCCGGTGCACCGAACGCCTCCCCGGATATTACACCCTGTACTACGGCGTGAGCCAGGGGTTGGCCGTGGTGAGCAGTGAGCCCATCGGGTTCTGCACTGTGTCCGTGGAGATGGGGGAAATGGTGACGTTCAGCAGAGGTGAACTCGTTGAGAAGAATCTCATAGGTTCAGAATGTCTTCTATCGCGCTGACGTGCAGACCCTTACGGACGGCCTCGTCCACCCGGACCCCCACAATTTTTGACCCTATCACTATGCCTCCCACGACGACGCCCTTTTCGAGGAAGACTTTCACCGTCAGGTCCTCCTCCCTGTACTTCAGCGTCTCCTCCCCCGAAATCCTGCCCACGGAGGTCACGTAGGTGTCAAAGCACCTCACCGTGTGGCTTCTAACCGTGCCGTGGTACTTCACCGAACCGCCGGCGATGTTCTCCGCTGCCACCTCCGCCTGCTCCACCGCTGCCCGGGCCGTGCCGTAGACGTTTCCCTCCCACTCAACCACGTCCCCCGCCGCCCAGATATCCCTGTACTTTCCACCTGTTCCCTCAACCCTGAGCGCGCTGTCCACGACTATGCCTTTTCTAACCATGGCGCAGCTGGAAAGGGGTTCAACGTTGGGAACGATGCCCGCAGCGAATACGACGACGTCTGCATGGAATCTCCCTCCGGCCGCGACCACCTCGCTCACCTGGAGCGTTCCATTCAGTCCAACAACCTCTGAGTTGAGGTGCACCTTCACGCCGGCTTCTTCCACGATTTCGCGGAGATGCTCCGCGGTCTCCGCATCCATATACGCCGGCATGAGATGGCCCTCTCGCTCGTATATGGATATCTCCAGAGCACCCCCAAAGTGCTTTGTGAGGGCCGCAGCGACCTCTATTCCGAGTGGCCCGCCCCCCACAATGGCCACCCTGTGAGCCGCATCGCACCGTTCCAGTATGGCCCTCGCATCCTCTATGTGTCTCAGCGCGAAGACACCCCGGAGGTCGCGACCCGGAATATGGGGGACGAGGGGGCTCGCGCCCGTGGCGACCAGGAGTGCATCGTACTCGTATTCACCTGCGTCAGTCTTTACCTTCTTCATGAATGGATTTACGCCGGTGACCCGCTCTCCTACCTGCAGCGCTATACCCCTCTCCTCGTACCACCCCTCACCGTGTTTTATGATCTCACTCTCATTGACATCTCCGGCAATCAGATCTATGAGCGAGGAGCGGGAGTAATAGGGGTACCTCTCGTCGGTGATAATACTGACATGAAAGCCCTTTTCACCCAGCCGCTCCGCCGCGACTGTCCCGGCGGCACCGCCTCCCAGTATAACCACGTGAGCCGAATCCATGCTCATAGGGATGGTGCAGGGGCTTAATAACTTTCGCGCACGAGGAAGCGTTTTAATACCTTCAGGGGCATCGGGGTGACGGTGAACACCATGAAGGCGGGACATGTGAACGAGGTTCCCGTGGAGCCGGTTGAGATGAAGGGCGCGGAGGGCGTTTACATCCAGTGGCTCATTAAAAAGGATGACGGAGCGAAGAACTACGCCATGCGCAGATTCATTTTGAAGCCAGGAGCGAAGATACCCAGACACATGCACGAGTGGGAGCACGAGATATTCGTGCTCAGCGGAAAGGGAAAGGTCGGCGCAGGGGAGGAGGAGGTGGAGGTCGGACCCGGCTCGTTCCTGTACATAGAGCCGGATATACCCCACTGGTACGAGAACACGGGGGACGAGGACTGGGTCTTCCTCTGCATAATCCCCTACCTGTGAATCACACCCTGTAATCCTTGGGTCTCAACCTGCGCAGCGCCACGTCCGACGCTGCACTTATCACGTCGTACAGCTCCGAGACCTCGGGGCAGTAGGTTCTCTCCCCGAAGGCGAGGTCCTGAAGCGTTCCTCCGCATCTGATGACCGCGGACACGTAGTTGATAACCGCCCCTGCGCCCCTGCCCACCGCCTGGGCGCCCAGCACCCTGCCGTTTGCATCCGCCACGATTTTCATAACGATTTCCTCGCCCCCGGCCCACTCGGGGCGCGTGTGGCCCCTGCCACGGCCCATCACCGCGCTTTCAGCATCCTCACCCCTCATACCCACGGCGGCCACCTCGTAACCGCCGAAGGCCGAGACAAACGCGCCGAGCGCACCCGTGTAGACGGCATCTCCGCCCGCGGCGTTTATGCCAGCGACCGCACCCTGCCGCGCGGCCGTCGTGGCGAGCTGTATCGCCGTGGGTTCGCCTGTTATCGCATGGCTCACGAGCACGCAGTCGCCGGCGGCGTATATGTGCGGGTCGCTGGTCCTCATACGCTCATCCACCTTTATGTACCCTCCGTCCATCTCCACGTGGCCCTCCAGAGGGGAGGTGTTCGGTTTTACGCCGACCGCCATGATCACGATGTCTGCCGGCATCTCCTCTCCGCCGGCCATAACAGATACGACGCGCTCATCCCCTCGGACCTCTCCGAGGGCGGTGTCCGTCCTGACATCCACACCAGCCGCTCTCAGATGCTCCTCCACCCGCGCCGCCATGTCGGGGTCCAGCGCCCTCGGGAACAGATGGGGCAGCATCTCCACCAGCGTGGTCTTCAACCCACGCCGCGCGAGGTAATAGGCCATCTCCACCCCGATGGCCCCTCCGCCCACGACAACTGCATTCTTCGCGGTTTTCACGGCGCGCAGTATCGTCTCCGCATCCTCCACGGTCTTCACCGTGAATACCCCCTTACCCAGAAACTCGCGCGCCCCGGGCACGGGCGGAACGACGGGGTTCGCCCCCAGCGCGTATATGAGCTTATCGTACCCTATGGTCTCCGTGTCACCCGTGTTCATGTCCCTGACGACAACATCCCTCGACGAGGGGTTTATCTCCACGACCTCGTGCGACAGCAGCACCTTTATGCGGCGGGTCTGGGGGAAGGGATGGATGAGGTCCTCCACATTCACCTCACCCCCCACGGCCATGGGAATGGCGCAGGGAGAGTATGTGGGGTAGGCCCTTCTCTCAACCACCGTGATGTCCTCCTTTCTGTTGACGCCGGACGCCCATCTGACCGCGTATATCCCCGCAGTGCCCAGTCCGAGAACCACTATCATTGCAATCACCTGCCCCCGACATGGCTGGCGGCCGTTATTACCCTTACCATGCAAAAGCGTATTAATACCGGTTGAGCCATTCCCCT
>MTNG01000075.1 GCA_002011395.1 Candidatus Aciduliprofundum sp. JdFR-45 | reverse complement strand
GAGAATCTAACATCTGCAAACGCCGAAAATCTCTACACCGGCTGCTCATGGTACGTGGAATACGGCGCGGACCTTGCGGACGAAGGAAAAAACGCCACGAAGTGGGCCCAGACCACGTTCAACCCGTTCGTCCCTGACACGGGCCCGCCCGTTCTCGCGCACTTTGAGGTGCACAACGTCGCGGTTTGGGACTGGGTCTGGGTTGTGCTCACGCCGATTTACACGGTCGTTGACTGCTACGCGGACATCACGTACGAGTTCCGGGACCCGTCGGGCGTGAACAGGGTCAGGTTCATAAAGCTCGGCGCGTGGCAGAACAGCGAGACAGACTACTTCTCTGGCGAGAGGGTGGCAAGCGGAACCGCCAGGCTCACCATAGACTACTGGCTCGACTACATGGTGGACTACGACATAAACATCACCGCGGTGGACGCGCGGGGAAACGTCCTCTACGGCGTGGAGAACGTGAACGGGGTCTTCGGCGGCCTCATAGACGTCATCCGCGAGATGTGGGCCATATTCACGGCCTCTCTGGGGCGCGCGTGGAAGGCGCTCTCCGAGGCGGTGAACTTCATCGTTACGATGATAGTGGAGGGTATGAAAGCCATTTTCAGCTGGATTGTGGACGGCATAACATCGCTGATGTCAGCCCTGCTTGAAAACGTCCTGTCCAAACTGGAGGTTCTTGTTGACATACTCGCACCCATACTGGAAAACGTTCTCGGACCCAGCACATCGGGGAAGGGCACGGAAGAGATCATTCCGCGCATAGTGACGGGTGCGGAAGGGTTGCTCGTGGCGCAATTCACGGGTTATATTATGGGTTATGAGTCGTCCGCGCTCTTCACGTTTATGACTGTTGCGGACACATCAGGGATAGCCGCCGAGACCGCTTACACGGTCTACACGGGTGGTACTGGAGGTCTGATAAACAAAATAGTGAGCAAACTTCTCTTCGGTTTCAAAGGCGGAGTATCAAGGTTGAAAGATATAATAAAGAAGGTCATAGAGAAATATATTCTAGCTGACAAAGGACGTGCCACGATAGGAATGCTGGGCGGTGCACTCTCAATAGTGAGTTCAATTATGGATTTCATAACCATCGGCGGTGGTGGGAACCTGACAGAGAGCATAGCAACGTTCTTCGGGTTGCCGAGCAATACCCTCGACGTGCTCAAAAACATGGGGGAGACGATTTCAGAGGCCAGTAAGCGCGGAAGGGATATAGGTATGTCCGCATTTCTCCTCAGCCTAAAACGGTACATTCTCGGACTCGTGCTCGCCACCGCAGGATTTACTGCCGCGTTTATGGATGCCCTCGGAAACTTCACGGGCATCAGAGCCGTGGCCGCTAAGCTCATAATGGCTATAACTGCATTGGGAGGGATTGCAATATATATGTGGGAAATTAAAAAGCAAGGTTGGAGAGCTGTAATCGGAGATCTGACTTCTAAGATCGAGCTTTTAGCGGCCGTTCTGGGCACGATTGTGAGTTGGATATATACCTACTTCGCCGTGAGTGATTATCTGAATCAACCAAGCGGAGGTGGTTAAGATGAAGGTGATGTATCGGCTGACATTCATTCCGCCCAAAAGTGCGAGACCGGGAGCTGTCGTGCGCCTTATGCTCTATATTCTATTTTTTGTTGCACTCCCTTTGAATATTTTTATGTATCTGAAGATACCGGAGTTTGACATATACTGGTTTGCCACTTTATTTGGGATTATGGCGATTATATTGCTCAGCATGGGTATGGCTAAATATATGGCCGATGTTCATATCGGAGGAGGAACCGTGGACATCTTGGAGGTGTATGATGATGGATGGGTGAGATGCCGACACAGAGGCATATGGTATCCTGATATACCTCCTGAGGGGCTCAGGCGAGTGGAGATTGCAAAAATGAAGCCAAAAGGTAAAAAAGAATACTATGTTGTTATAATAATAGTACTCGAGTACAGAAAGGGAAAGAGATGCGCCCTCTATTGTGATGGATACATAAAAGTTGATGAACTCCCGACTCTGTTTGAAGCACTCACGTATCTTCAGAAAATAGCAGCATCTAACAGAAAGCGACTGGGTGAAAGCGGTTATTTACTGGAAAACACTCCTGGTTATGTTTGGGCAGAGGACAAAGAATGGAAGAAGGTCAAGGAGGAGAGGGACAGGTTGCGGAAGGAGCACGGCATTCCCGTGGATTACGCTCGGGATGTGGTGTACAGGTGGTGATGTGATATGGGCTCCGGGGGTTGATACTCATCGGCGTGGGCGGATTCATGGTCCTCGCTTCAACCGTCAGATACCTCCTCGCGCCGGATGAGAAGAAGGCGAAGGCCGCACAGACAATGACGTACGCCTATATGGTGGGGTTCCTGCTGATCGGGCTGGGACTCATAACCTTCATGCCGGAGTGATGGGATGAATCTCCACCTGTATCAGTATGAACACATAAACCCGACAAAGTGGATGAACGGCACTCTCATGGACGATGACGAGGACGTCCTCACCGATTACGAGGAGATGAACGTCTACGGCACAGACCCGCTCAACCAAGATACTTACGGGACCCCATAGCGGACGAAAAAAGAATGTCAGGGAAGCCATATTAATCTGCCCATCCTTATGTGGGTAAGCCACACAATCAGCCCGGCAATAGATTACCCCCCATACCCGTAATTTGGTGCGGGGGGTGGGATTCGAACCCACGAAGGCCTCAGCCACGGAATCTTAAGTCCCGCCCCTTTGGCCAGGCTCGGGAACCCCCGCCTCCGCGAAGGTTATCCCGCAGGGGTATATTAAAACTCACGTCAAGGTTTATATATCCCTCCCACTCTCATACTCACTCGATGAAGGGCATGCATGCGGCGGTTCTGGTCGCGATGCTCCTCTCCCTCGCCGGGGCAGTCCTGCTCATACAGGAGGAACAACCCGGCATGGGCAACGTAAACGTGGAGGGTGAAAATGTGATATCTGGAACGGGAACGGTGGTTTACGTACGGCTGGAGGGCGGTTTCTACGGTATAATCGGCAACGATGGAAAGCGCTATTACCCCCTCAACCTCCCGGAGGAGTACCGGGTTGACGGCCTGACGGTGCGCTTTGAGGGTGTGCTCAGGAGCGACGTGGCCACGTTCCACATGTGGGGCACGCCGATAGAACTCAGGAGTATAGAGGCCTCGGTCCTTCGCAAGGGTTAAATAGCGAATAACGTTATCCTCTCATTGCGCGGGCGTGGTGTAGCCTGGTAACACGAAGCCCTGCCACGGCTTTGCCCCGGGTTCGAATCCCGGCGCCCGCACCACGCACCTACGAAAGTTTTATTCCGTGTCAGTTTTTTACCCCCATATGCCGGTAGTGGAAGAGGTATTGGAAAGGGTTGAGAGGGAGGGCATAAAGTACGTTTATCTCCAGTTCATGGACATCCTGGGGCACGTGAAGAGCGTTATGATACCGGCCACGCGTTTTCCCAAGGCGCTGGAGGACGGCGTCGCCTTTGACGGCTCCTCCATAGTCGGGTATGCGACCATAGAGGAGAGCGATATGAGGGCCATGCCCGACCCGCGGACCTTCCAGATCATGCCGTGGCACGAGGGCGGGAGGAGCGCCAGTGTCATATGCGACATCTACACCTCCTCGGGGGAGCGGTTCGTGGGCGACCCGCGCTACGTGCTCCAGAGGGTGATGGAAGAGGCGCGGAAGATGGGG
>MTNG01000051.1 GCA_002011395.1 Candidatus Aciduliprofundum sp. JdFR-45 | reverse complement strand
GACCGCCACAACGAGGGCGGCTATGCCGTACCACAGCGGTATGACCGGGTTTATCCCGGGAATTCCTAAGGCCTCCTGCGGGCTGGGCGCCCGAGATGCGGGTATGCTCGTGACCAGCGTTGCCTCCCACAGGAGAAAGGCGAGAGTTAGAAAGACGCCCATCAGCGTGACCGCGATGGCCACATCGCCGTAACGGCCCCAGAAACGCCTGCGCCCGGCCCTCATTATATATTCCCTGCTCCTCGCCGTCTTGAGCATGAGCGCGGGGCCGAAGAACACCACTCTATCGCCCAGTTTCCACCTCAGAAGCGCTATGAGGCACGCCCACAGCCCCAGCGCGATGAGCAGGGTGAGGAGCCAGTCCATGGCCGGTTAAGGCCCTCTGGGTTAAAAATACTTGCGCGCTATCATATCTCTATCAGGTCCTTCGTGGCGCGGGTTATCACCTCAACGCCGTCCTTTCTCACGACCACATCGTCCTCTATTCTCACGCCTCCGAAACCCGGCTCGTACACACCCGGCTCAACGGTGAGCGTCATGCCCTCCTTGATTATCAGGTCGTAATTCTTCGTGAACCCTATGTGGTCGTGAACTGACAGCCCTATACCGTGACCGAGTGAGTGGATGAACTTATCCCTGAACTCGGTGGAATCTATGAACTCGCGGACCTTCATGTCCACGTCCCTTCCGTTCACACCAGCCCTGATCTCCCGGAGGGCGAGACGCTGTGCCTCCAGTACAACGTCGTACATGCGCCTCTGCCTTTCGCTCGCTCTCCCGAAGACGTATGTCCGCGTTATGTCGGAGTTGTACCGCATGTACCTCGCACCGAAGTCGCACAGGATGAAGTCGCCCCTCTTCAACTTCCTCGGTCCCGGGAGATAATGGGCCTCCGCCGCGCTCTCGCCGAAGGCGACGATCGTTGTGAACGCCTCATCCTGCGCACCGTTCCTCAGCATCTCGTAAACGATGCGAGCGGCGAGCTCCGTCTCCCTCATACCTTTGACCACGAAGTCGGGTATTTTCTCGGCCACCTCCGAGGCAATCCTGGCGGCCTCGCGAAGCGCCTTTATCTCCTCCTCATCCTTGACCATGCGCCTCTCCAGCAGTTTTTCCGAAACGTCCACCCACTCCCTCTCGCCCAGCGCCTCTTCTATCTTCTTGAGCGTGGANACCGTGAGGGCGGAGTAGTTCAGCCCTATCCTCTTACTGTCTCCCACCGCGCGCGCCATGACCTCCTTCCACTCCTCCTTCGTGCTGAAGAGAAGAATCTCAAGCCCTGTCTTCTTCGCGCTCTCCTCCTCCAGCGGGCTGGTGAGAATCCTCACAGAGTCCTCCGTCACCACGGCGTAGGAACCCTCAAAGAGCCCGCCTGAGAGGGCGCCGGTGACGTAGTAGAACGTCGGGTCTATGAACCCGCTGTTCGCTATGATTATGGCGTCCACCTCTGTCTCCCTGAGCACATCCACCAGACGGTGCATGTGAGGTGAATGCACAGATGTGCAAATAAAGGTTTAGGGCGGTTAAACGCGGTGCACGGGCGCGTTCAGCGCCTCTGAGAGCGTCTCTATGTACGAGGGGGCCGGATCTATCACACCCGCGGGCCGCGTGTCGTATATCTCCACGTGCACCCCCTCCCTCGCCAGGGCCCGCGCCATCCTCGCGACCGACTCACCCACCCTCTCCCCGCCCATGGGGACGTTCGCCTTTCCATCGGTTATCAGGTACGCCCTCACCGCGCACTCCTTCCACTTCCTCCTGAAAGAGCGGGAGAGCGTGAGGAGTGAATACAGGGCGGACGGGAGCGGCGTTCTCCCCCCGGTGGGGAGTGTCTCCAGTGCTTCCAGCACGCTCACATACCTCCGCGTGGGCGGAACGACCACCTCAACACCCGCGCCCCTGAAGGCCACAAGCGACAGAAAATCCCTCCTCACGTACGAACTCTCCACTATCTTCTCCGCCAGCCCCTTCGCAAGCGCGATTCTTCTCCGCGCCGCCATGCTGCCGCTGGAGTCCAGCACTATCACAGACAGACGCGGAAGCCGCGCCCTTCTCACCCGTATCCTGACATCCTCCCTGCGGATGGGGAGGAAAACACGTCCTCTCAGCGCCGCGGCGCGTATGGTGCCCGCAAGGTCCACATCGTCCATCTTCCCCGAGGGGGCGGGCACGTGGGAGACGGGCACGCCCTGATGCCCGCCTATCACGGACGCGACCTCTGCCCGCGAGCCCCTCCGTGCCCTCTCCGCACCCCTTCTCTCGCCCGGTCCCTCCGGAAGATGGCTCACCCGCTCGCCGCGGAACACCGCCTCATCGTTTCCAGAACCTCTTTTACTGCCCCCTCCTCCCCTTTTCCCGGCGGTTTCCCCCTCATGGCGGGAGGCCCTGTCATCGCGAGGCGGACGCGGTGGTGGAGGGGGCGGTTTTTTCTCAAAGGGATGAGAGCGAAGGCGGTGGGGGAGGGTCAGTTCCAAGGCCCTCTCAACGTCCTCCAGCCGCACCCTCCTGCGCCCATCCAGCGCGGCGATGGTCTTCGCCGTCTTCACCGTGGTTATCTCCGCCCTGTGCGTCTTTATCCCCATCTCAACGACGGTCCGGGCTATGAGTTCCAGAAGGTCATCGCTGATCTCCACCGTGGGCAGAAGTTCCCTCGCCCTCAGCACCCTCTGCCGGGTCTCCTCCTCCAGCGGCGCGTATCTCTCACGGAAACCCGCGGGGTCGGCATGGAACTCTTCCACCCTCTTCATGATCTCCACCCGCTCCCGCGGGTCATCGCTCGCCTCAACGTTCACGAAGAGCCCAAAGCGGTCCAGTATCTGGGGCCTCAGGTCCCCCTCCTCCGGGTTCATGCTCCCGACGAATATGAAGCGGGCAGGGTGCTGTACGCTCACCCCCTCCCTCTCCACCACGTTCCACCCCATGGCGGCCGCGTCCAGAAGCACGTCGGCCACGTAGTCGTCCAGCAGGTTCACCTCGTCCACGTAGAGTATGTTTCTGTTCGCCTCTGCCAGGAGCCCCGGCTGAAGCGCCCTTATACCCTCGCGCAGCGCCCTCTCTATGTCCAGCGTGCCCACCAGACGGTCCACGGTTATGCTCAGCGGGAGGTCCACCACGCGCATCTTTCGGGTGCGAACCGGGAGGGGTTCGCCGCGGGAAGCGCGCTCCGCGCACGCCGGACACATCTCCTCCCGCCTGTCCGGATTGCAGTTGAAGGGGCAGCCATCCACCACCCGGACGTCCGGAAGCACGCGCGCGAGGGCGCGCACAAGCGTGGATTTCCCCGTGCCCTTATCACCCGATAACAGAACTCCCCCTATGGTGGGGTTAACTGCCACGCAAAGCAGCGCGAGCTTTGCCTTCTCCTGTCCCACTATCGCCGTGAAGGGGTATATCACCCTTCCCTCGCTCTTTTCCATATATCCTTCACCTCTTTCATCGCATCCGCCCATCTCTCCACATCCTCATGCGTCATGATGCGTATCTCACCGCCCTGTACATCGCCGACGAGGGCATCCTCCAGAATGCCCTCTATCTCACCGTAGGCCTCGCGCAGGGCGTGAAGCATTTCTTCGTCAGCATTCCACAGACCGCGCTCGGCCGCTTCAACCAGCCGTCTCGCTATCTCCTCCGCCGCCCACACGTTGTGCTCCTCAAACCACCTCCTCATCTCCTCGTTGAGGATGTAGTTCGCGGCAATCTCGTTGAAAAT
>MTNG01000113.1 GCA_002011395.1 Candidatus Aciduliprofundum sp. JdFR-45 | reverse complement strand
GATACCGCATTGAGTGTCTCCTGCTTTGGCTTCAGTTCTTTTTTCACGGCCCACCACGCGTCCACCACAACCCTGCCGTGGGCGCGCCACGCCCTCTCCATGACACGCGTGGGCGACTCCCAGTCTCGCGCCAGCGCGAATTCAACTCCGTTCACCTTCGCCCTCCTCTGAAGGAGCGGTATGTCGTAGCCGTCTATGTTGTAGCCCGTTATTACGTCCGGGTCCTCCTCCCTTATGAGCGCCAGCAGTTTTGTTATGATCTCCCTCTCGCCCTCGCCCTCCACGGCCAGCGTTCTGATTCCGTCCCCCTCGGTTATCGCCACCCCGGCCACCAGTATCCTCTCGTCCTCTATCAGATTCTCCAGGTCAAAGCTCAGAATCTTCAGCCGCGGCCTGAAGTGGTCTATCCTCTCCACGCTATTGGCGAGAAGGACGATGTCTGTCGTGTATCTATCCCTGTACTCCTCCGTCACGTCCTCACCCTCAACCCTTATGGCGGGCCCCAGGTCCATGTCGTAGAAGAACCTGTGGTGGAAGGGTATGTCCGCCGCGAGGACCTCGTGGCCCATGGACTGGAGGTGTCTCCTGTACTGCGGCACCTTCCAGGGGGATTTCAGCGTCACCTTCACGGCGTCCATCTCGCTCCCCCTGTGCCAGAGTTTGATGTCCTCAATGGCGATTATCTCCGGGTCGCCCCTCAGCCACTCTATGGCCTCACGGGATGGTCTGACAACGTGAAAATACGGTTTGAAGCCCTTCCACAGCACCGTTATGCTCCTCCCCTTACGGGTACGGCCGAACATCTCCACAACAACATCCCCACCGCCCCGGTCGTAGGAAGCGGAGACGACGAACACATCGTGGCTTACCATGGTATCAACATGGGCATCGGACAGATAAACCCTTTTGCCCCGTGTGGAAAATAAAAAGAAAAGGGGGCGGGAGTGATCTTCAGTCCACTATCTCCGCGAGGAAGGCAGAGAGGTCTATGCCGCCGTCGCCTATTATGACGCTCAGCAGTTCCGTCAGGAAAGCGCCCTGCAGTGCTCCCATGGTAAACTGGACGTCCGCGAGTTTGCAGCCGTTGACCACATAGGTCGTCACGAGGTCGTACACTATGCTGAGGAGACTGCCTATCGTCGGGTTCTGAAGCGAATCCACTATCTCAGCCAAGAAGGCCGTTATGCTCACGTCCTCGTTGACGCTGCCCGTGAGGGTCAGGTCTATGGCCTTCGTGTTCGGGTCTCCGTTGAGGTCCTCAACGGTTGCATAGCCGGTCAGCACCTCCGTGCCGTCCCAGTCGGTCACCTGAGCCGCGAATATCACCAGCGCCTTCCCCGGCAGGAGGTCAATCCACGTCATCACGACATCTGCCTGAATCTCGTTCACCACGTTCCCTGCCTCGTCCACCACGTCCGCGCTAACGCTCAGGATTCCTCCCCGCCACGCGGAGGCGCCATACGCGCCCGAAAAAACCGCGGCGAGGAGAAAACCTGCCACAGCCAGTCCGAATATCCTACCCACCCTCATATCTATCGTGATTTCTTCTGATAAATAGTTATTTAGTTTTTCGCTCTATTGTACAATATTTTTTCAAAAATCGGAAGTATCGCCCTGTTTCCCTCTTTTTGAATGTAATCATATTTAAATTTTTTTACAAAAAATGAGGGAGGATGGCTCAGACGCTCCGCGCAGCGCAGGGAAACCAAAATTTTTATACTCTTCCCGCATTCCACCACCGCCGGGAGATGTTCCGGAAGGGAGAATCCCGGAGAGGTGGTGTAAATGCCGTACAGGTTGCCGGAGAAGAGAAGAGCGCGAAACATGTATGGATACATAAAGGTGGCGTGGTACAGGCCCAAGGACACGTATGTCCGGGAGATAATGTGGGAGAGGAAGATCCAGTGGAGAAGAGAGCCCGCCGTGGTGAGGGTGGAACGCCCCACGCGTCTGGACAGGGCGCGCGAACTCGGTTACAGGGCCAAGCAGGGAATAATCGTGGTCCGGGTACGTGTGAGACGCGGTGGCCGCCGGAGAATGAAGATCAAGGGCGGCAGGCGGCCGAAGAGGATGGCCTACGAGAAGATCACTATGGAGAAGAGCATACAGAGGATGGCAGAGGAGAGGGCAAACAGGAAGTACCCCAACATGGAGGTGCTGAACTCCTATTACGTCGGCGAGGACGGCATGTACAAATGGTACGAGGTCATCCTTGTGGACCCACACCATCCCGCGATAAGGAACGACCCCAAGTACGCGTGGGTGGCAAATCCTGCCAACCGCGGCCGTGCCTTCCGCGGTCTCACGAGCGCGGGCAAGAAGGGTCGCGGCCTGAGAAACAGGGGCAAGGGCGCGGAGAAGGCCCGGCCGTCAAAGAGGGCGAACCTGCGGCGCAAGGATTAGAGAACGAAATGCAGGCGCGCGCCGCACTTCGCGCATCTATCCCCCCTCAGCCCTTTTATTCTCACAATGTATCCGTGCCTCTCTATGACCATGGCACCGCATGAGGGGCAGTAGGTGCTCTCGTACTTCGGGTCCCAGAAGTTCCCGAGATAAACGTACTTCAATCCCTCTTCCTTCGCGATTTCATAGGCCCTGAGCATTCTCTTCGTGGGGGTCGGCGGGATGTCTGTGAGCTTGTAGTCCGGGTGGAAGCGTGACAGGTGCACCGGGATCTCCGGGGAAATGTCGCAGACCCATCTAACAAAATCCCGTATCTCCTCGTCCGAGTCGTTGAGCGTGGGGATTATCAGATACGTCAGCTCCACGTGTATCCCGAGTTCGTGCGCCCTCTCCACCGTCTCCAGCACCGGCTGGAGCCTAGCACCGACGATCTTCCTGTAGAACTCATCCCTGAACGCCTTCACGTCTATGTTCATCCCGTCCAGATAGGGCGCGTGCTCCTTCAGCGCGTCCTCCGCGATGTAGCCGTTTGTGACGTAGACGGATGCGATACCTCTCTTTTTGAGGATCTTTGAACACTCAAGCGTGAACTCGTACCACACCGTCGGCTCGTTGTACGTCCACGAGACCGTCGGCAGGCCATGGCCGCGGGCCATTTTCAGCACATCCGCGGGGTCGTATCGCCGGAGATAGGGGAATGTGGAAGGGTCCGCCTGGCTGATCTCCCAGTTCTGGCAGTGAACGCACCTGAAGTTGCAGCCCACGGTCCCCATGCTGAGAGCATACGTCCCCGGTTTGAAGTGGAAGAAGGGCTTCTTCTCTATGGGGTCTATGGCAGCCGAGGATGCCAGCCCGTATATGAGCGTGTGCAGCACCCCTCCCTTATTCTCCCTCACCCTGCATATCCCCCTGCCTCCATCGGGAATCACACACCCGTGCGCGCATAGGCGGCACTTGACCCTGCCACCGTCCATCCTCTCCCAGAACATCGCCTCATGAGAAGTGCTGGTATCCCCGTTCCGGAAAAGCAAACCTTTCA
This sequence comes from Candidatus Aciduliprofundum sp. JdFR-45, assembly GCA_002011395.1. Classification (GTDB taxonomy): domain Archaea; phylum Thermoplasmatota; class Thermoplasmata; order Thermoplasmatales; family JdFR-45; genus JdFR-45. The sequence continues at coordinate 357 of MTNG01000113.1, read as the reverse complement.
CCTCCTTTCAGCACGGCGCTCTCACCCTTCACGACCTCGCCTATTCTGGTCACAGTCCCGCCCATGGCGCGGAGGAAATCCTCCTCCCTCTCAGGCGGCACGGTGAGGAACAGTTCGTAATCGCCTCCGAATGTCAGCGCGATGAAGAAGGGGTCCGCACCGTCCTCTATTGCCTCCACGGCGAGGGGGTGAAGCGGGATGCTATCGTAGTCAACGACTATGCCGACGCGGTTAACCTGGGAGAGGCACGCCACCGCCTCCGCGATTCCGTCGGAGAGGTCCATACCCGCGGAGACGTAGCGCGACGCGGCCCTTCCCTCACGGAGGCGCGGTTCCACCTCCAGCATGGGGCGGGGG
>MTNG01000122.1 GCA_002011395.1 Candidatus Aciduliprofundum sp. JdFR-45 | reverse complement strand
GGGCGCCGCCCCCCTCGTTATGAAGTGCTCCTCGAGTTTCATGCGGTGTATCACGGCCTTTATGCCGTCCACCTCCAGCACCTCGCCCACCTCAAACTCCTCCTCCGGGGCGACGAATATGTTTCTGCTCGTGGTTCTGCTTCCCCTGTTGATGGACACCTTCACCCGGACCCTGTCGTACCTCTTTGTGAAAAGGGTCTTTATCCGCTCAACCTCCGCCTCCTTCACCATGCGCCCGTCGTCCGCCTCTATGCCCGTTATGAGAAGTCTATCATCGTCCAGATATATCTCATCTCCCACGCGGAGCCTCTCCCCCAGGGGTGCGACCATCCTGTCGTTTTCGCTCGTCCCCATCCAGCTCACAACGATGGGGATCTCCTTGACGCGCTCAAAGGACATCTCCACTTGGTGAACGAGGCCGCACTCCGAGCAGCGCGCCGTGACGTGCATGCCCCTCTTTCCCCCGCTCACCACCCTCATCACCTCGTGGAGCGTCTCCCCACCGCACGCGTCGCAGTAGGCGGTTATGGTTTCCGGGTCCATCTCGTCACACCTTCAGACACAGGAATTGTGGCAGTATTTAAAATTTCCGCACATCACCTCATCTCCCTTCTACGGAATATGAGCGCGCCTGCGATCAGACACACGGCTATGTAGGCGGCCATGACGGCCACGCTGACGTCCAGACGCGGGTAGTACAATCTGAGGGTTATGCCGCCGGCTGTCTGCTCAACCACGTGGGGCGGATAGGGCTCCATGAGGACGTTGTTTATAACCCCCGAGACGTAGTCTATCATGAACCACGGTTCAACCCCTGCCAGCATGAGCAGGAAAGACACCGTGTTGAGGACGAAGAAGTACAGAACCGCGGATATGGCGATTGCCGTTGTTCCTGACCTGAAGAGGGAACTGATGAAAAACGTCAGGGCCAGAAGGGAGGCGGTGTACAGGAGGGAAAGGCCCACGGACATGGCCACCTCCGGGGGGACGCGGGCGAACGCCGTGTACATGTGCACCACCGCGAAGACCCAGTAAAGGAGCACTACGGAGAGGGATACAGCGAGGGCGGCGATGTATTTGCCCATAAAGATAACCTCCCTCTTAACGGGAGTGGGGAGGAGAAAATAGCCCGTTTTCTCTTGGAACTCCTTGGCGATGGCCTGGGGTCCAAAGAACAGAGCGCTCAAAACTGTCAGGAATTTGAGGATGGCCACCCAGGTGGTCGCAAGGTCCAGGGCCGTGGTCTTGGAAACGTCCATGAAGGCCCACGAGGCGAGCAGCGTTGCGAGGGCGAGCAGACCTGTTATACCCAGCAGAGTGTAGAACCTCCTGCTGCGGACATGCACGGTGAAGCTGTACTTCGCGATGACGAGCATCTGGCGGAGGTCATCCACGTTCATCACCGCCTATCAACCTCATGTAGGCCCTCTCCAGCGCCAGCCCATCCTCCCTGTAACTTATGACGCGCAACCCCCTCTCCACCATGGCCCTCAGGAGGGCGTGCTGCTCGTCCGTGCCCCCCCTGAAGGTTAGACGGTATCTCCGCGTGTTCACCTGTTCCACGGCGCGGACGTGGGGGAGGTCCTCCAGGTTCTCCTCGTGGACATCGTCTGCGAAATCCACAAGGACCACATGGCCGGCGAATTTCCTCTCCACGTTCTCCATCGTGTCTCTAAGGAGCAGCCGGCCGTGGTGTATGATGGCTATCTCGTCGCATATGGCCGTCACCTCGTATAGCAGGTGCGACGAGAGGAATATGAGCACGTTTTCCCTCTTCAGATCCGCTATGATGCGTCGCATCTCAACCATGCCCATGGGGTCCATGCCCGCGGTGGGCTCGTCCAGCAGGAGTATGCCGGGGTTTGTCACGAGCGCAGACGCCAGCGCGAGGCGCTGTTTCATCCCGCGGGAGAACTTCCCAACTTTCAGGTCTCTGTTCTCGTACAGTCCCACCCTTTCCAGCACGTAGTCTATCTCCCTCCGCGGGACACCCCTGAGGTCGCACTGGAACGAAAGGATCTCCCGGGCGGTGAGGTACGGGTAGAACTCCGGTGTCTCAACGATCACGCCGACGTCCCTCAGCGCTTTCGTGTGCTCTGCGTGAACGGTATGACCGTTGATGCGCGCCTCACCCGAGGTCGGCCGGAGCAGGTTTGTGAAGAGCTTCAGCGTCGTTGTCTTTCCAGCGCCGTTGGGGCCGAGGTAGCCGAAGCACACGGCCCCCTCCACCCTGAGGTTCAGGTCCCTCAGCGCGTAAAACCCGTTGAACGCCTTGGACAGGCCAATGGCCTCCACGTGCACGCCGGAGTGTATGCACTCGGGTTTAATAAAACTTGACCTCAACTACGCCAGGTTCCAGAGGCCGTGTCTCCTCACGATGTCCATCGCGCGCCGCCTCTCCGCTGCGATCAGCGTTCTCGCTATCTCCGGGTGCTGGTCTGCCCTGTAGGCGGGCCAGTACTGAAACATCAGGTTGAAGCGGACGTCGGGTCCCATGTTTTCCGCCACCCACGAGGCGATGCGCTCCGTGCAGCAGTCCAGATGGGACGGCATGACCAGATGCCGTATGATAACCTCACCGCGCTGCGCCGCTCTCAGGAAATTCCGCGTGACCACCTGCCAGTAGTTCTCAACGCCGGAGTACCTCTCAGCGCACTCATCGTTGCCGTACTTGAAGTCGCCGAGCCAGATGTCAACGACGTCCTCTATGACCTCCGCGAGCATCTCGCTGTGGTACATGTTTGAGTTCCAGACGACGGGCACGTTGGACCTGACGCGTGTCAGAGTTGCGAGAACGGTGTGGGCGTGCTGGTCCGGATTCCCCCCGACGAAGTTCACGTTCCTCGCACCCTGTGAGAAGCGGAGGTCTATGAGGGCCGCGAGTTCCCACGGGAGGGCGAGTTTTCCCGTTCCGTGCACTATGTCGTAGTTCTGGCAGAAGACGCACCTGAAGGTGCATCCGTTGAAGAATATCGTGTGCGATGGCACGAGTTCCCTCTCCTCCCCGGGATGGAGGAACTCCGAGGCGTAGTGGCTCTCCTCCCCACAGCCGCAGAAGCCCTTTCTCCGGGTCCTGTCCACCCCGCACGCCCTGCTGCAAAATCCGCATCTCTTCAATTCTTCCATCAGTATGTCCACCTTCAGGTGCAGGAGGGAATAGCGGGGGGTCGGGAGGGCAAGAACCTCGTCGGGAGGGGCTGCGAGGAGTTCCTTCATCTTCTCTTTGAGTGCGGCGTGCTGCTTCCACATCTCGTCCAGCGTCTCAACTCGCTCTGCCTCCACCCTCCTGACCGCCTGAAACTTCGCGACGGCCTCACCGCGGAGTATGCCGAAGTACCGTTCCAGCCCAGGTATCACATATCTGAATACCGCGGGGTGGGATTTAAAGTTTGCATCGAACGACCTTTGAACGTGGGCGCATCGCAGAGTAATAATTAACCGCGTACGGGAGGTTGCTGGGCGCAACGCACCATAACCCAATAAATGAGAGAGGATCTTCTAGCGTCTGGAGACCCTGCATCTCATTGCTCGGGGGAAATATCCAAGGGTATGCATAGGTCTCCCGTCGCAGACAGACAGGTGCCCGCCGGGCCTGAGGGCGCATCTCCTGATAAATAAATGCGAAGTTTTATTTTCCATGACAGGGATATGGGAAACATGGAGGACAGGTGGCTGAAACAGGTAATGGAGATTTTCATAGGTATCATAGTTGCCATCATAGCGGGTCTCGTCGTGGCATCTTTCCTCGGTTGGGCCCACGGCGGGTTCGTGGGCGTGATCATCGTGTGCATGTTTTTCCTGTACAATGCTGTAACCGTGGACGACATCCCCCTCTACCTCATAATATCCGCCATACTGGCGTTTTCCGTGAGCGTCTACATATCT
>MTNG01000124.1 GCA_002011395.1 Candidatus Aciduliprofundum sp. JdFR-45 | reverse complement strand
CGCAGGTGGTTCCCTGGGGAGATCCCGCGACGGGAGTTCGAATCTCCCCGGGGCTACCATTTTTCACAGCGCCCACAGGTGTGTGAGGCACTCCATTCCCGTGCCCTCTATGGCCTTGCGGACGGTGTCTCTGACAGCCGGTGATATCATCCCCGCGTAAATGCCGAACCAGACGGACGCCGCGCGCATCCCGAGAGATGCGAACCTCTCCAATATCGGGGCGATGTCCCCGCCGCTTCCGTCTCTCAGCGAGATGAGGGTGTGAAGGGCGTCCACATAGCACTCCTGACGCGGACTGTCGCGTGCCTGCCTCTCTATCAGAGGGCTAAGCACGTCGGTGGACGTGCCCGCGGCGCACGCTGTCATCAGAATGTGGTGCACGGTATCCCCGTGCCCTATGCCTTCCATGGCCTCAACGGCCTTCATGCAGTGTTCTTTCGACTCATCAACCCTGCCCCTCTGGAGCAGTGCGATGGCACTGAGGTGGTGCCAGGAGGCAGCGGTGGTCGGGTCGCTGTCCATTTTATCTCGCAGGGCATCAAGGGTGTCGGAGGCGTCAAGGCACCTGTCCAGAAGCATCTCTGCGCGGTAAACGAGAGCGATTCTGGAGAACTTTATGCTGCCCGTCCTCTCGGCGAGACGCTCCAGCTTGGTTAGATACTCCTCCGCCTTTTCCCACCTGCACATTTCCATGTGGAGCGATACTAGGTTGCTGTAGGCATAGCACAGACCGTCCATGGACCCAACCAGTGTGTTGTAATACGCCGACCTCTCATAGGCCTCCTGCGCCTCGTCCACTTTTCCGAGTTCCTGATAAACGGTACCTATGTTGTTGTACACCACGCCCAGCCCCACATCGTCCATTAGCTCCTCGTCTAGGTCCTTTGAGCGGATGTAGTAATCCAGCGCCCGCTCGTAATCGTTCCTCTGGGAGTGAACTATGCCCATGTTGTTGTACACCGCTGCGATTCCCTTCCTGTCCCCTATTTCCTCGTACATTCTCAGGGCTTTCATGTACATGGTCTCGGCGTCCTCATCCCTGTAATTGTAAAGGTGCGCGTTTCCCAGCATCTTCAACGCATCTGCGAGCAGCCGGGAGTTTCCGAGTTTCTCGGCGGATTTCACGCACTCGTCAAGCGTTCCCGCGGCCTCCCCGTACTGCCCCCTCCTGAGCTGAGCGCCGCCCTTGACCATCAGCGCCATAACGCGGAGGAAGAGGTCGTCATCCGGCACGCTGAGGTCAAGCCCCGCGTCGTACTCACCCATGAGGACGCGCACGTCGGCCTCGGCTATGCGCGTGTACATCTCCATCCTCCTCAGAGTGCTTGAGGCATCGGGCAACTTGCCCGCCCTCCTCTGCGCCTCCGCGAGTTGCATGTAAACGTAGGGGCGCTCCACCTGGTCGGGGAGAAGGTCAAGCGATTTAAGCGCCATGTTCCAGTAGTAGGCCGCGCTTTCGTGGTCTCCTTGGTCCTCGCACACGGCGGCGGCCCTCCGTGAATACAAATACGCCCTGCTGTGGTCACCGCTTCTGAACGTGTGCTCGGCCATCTCGTAGAGGTCGTCCTCGCTTTCGTCGCCCCACACGGCCAGCCACGCGTCGGCTGCCCTTGCATGGAGTTGTGCCCTGTTCTCCACGGTGCTGTAAACGGAGTCCCGTACCCGGTGATTCTGAAAGACGATGCACCTCCCCCTCGTCGGGTGATCCATGTATACCAGAAGACCCAGCGACGTTAGGTGTTCAAGGTCATCGTCCACCTCTCTGTCCAGCATGCGGGTGAGAATTTCGCGGTTGAAGAGCGGTCCAACAACGGCAGCGGCGCGGAGAACCTCGCGCCCCGTCGGGGGCAGGGCACCGAGTATGGCCCTCACGGCCTCCTCAACGGTGGAGAACGCGCCGAACCGTCCGGTTATCTTTCCGTGGAGTTCGCCGAGGGACAGCAGGAGCGGCGACCCGCGTGTCCTTTCCCACACCTCCCGGGTGTACATGTCGCCGAGCCATGCCCGGACATCATCCTCCGAGAGGTTGTCCACCAGAACGAACCTAGCGGTGCCCGTGGCGAACAGAATCTCTATGATCTCGGTCAGAGTGGGGTTCTCCTGCCCCACCACGTAACTTCCGACGAAGAGCAGACCGGGGAAGCTCTCCGCGGCCATCCTCCGCAGAACGCGGAGGGACATGGAGTCCGCATGGTGGAGATTTCTCCAGTAGACGACCTTCCCGGACAGGAGGTCTGTGACATCCCCTTTCACGAAGCGATGATAATCCACCCCTGGGAAGTGAAGAGACAGAAAGCGTTTCAGCGTGGAATACGGTCTCTTCATCTCCCTCTCATCGCACCTGTAAGCCAGAAGAGGTAGGCCAGTGCGACGCGCGAACTCCTCCACGAGCGCCGACTTTCCTGAGCCGGGGGGACCCAGGAGGAACACCACCGCGCCCTTTTCCTCTGCCTCCCTGTATGCCTCCTGAAGCATTGACAGCTGGAGGTCCCTGTTCACGAACATTGCATCTTCATGTCATCGTTGAATTTAAAGGTATTCCACCCCTCCCCATTTCTGCATCTATGAAAAGTTTATGATAGAAAGGTGCTTTGCCTGTATGGGAACATGCAGATGGCACATGTACAGGTTTATGGGCGATTGGACGATAGATTTGGTGTACTTCGGGGGGATGTGAGAAATGAGCGGGTCGTATCAGGGCATGGTATTTATATACAGGAGCGAAGAGGTCTTAAAAGACGTGTTTAAGAAGGTTCCTGAAATCCTGCTTGATAATTATGGATTTAAGTACATTAATAGTGAAAAAAGAACGGTTGTTGAGGGAAAGGGTATTGTGAAGGAGTATGCGGAGGATGACATAAGAAGGCTGGAGTTCCATAGCGGTGCGGAATGGATGGCAAACGTGAAACCGATGAGAGAGTATAAAATAGAGGATATCAAAAAATTATTTGATGAGATTTATGGCAAACATATATTTCTGTATAGCGTTCCATTCCCGCCTCTCAGATACATAAAGAAGCACGGAGTGGAGTACGATCCGGAGCGCCCATATTTGATGAGGAATGAGGACTATGGAAACAGCGTGGAGATTTATCCGCATACTGAGAAGAAGCCGGCATTTATACTCGATTTCTGGTCTGTACATGATTATATAGAATTTTCGGAGCCACCCTTGAGCCGGGCGGTGGAGGATTTTCTGGTGGATCTGATGAGAGACGTGGCGAGGGAAACGAAGCCGGAGTATGCGTATATGAACATAGACGAGCGGGAGCCACTTGAGTACGATCCGGTGTGTGACAGTTTAAGTGAAATGGTGAGATTTGTAGATGATGATGGCAAGGATATGTACACAAAGCCATGTCACATTCTTTACATCAGGAAGGAAGTGATAGAGAGGGAATGCGGCAGGGAGAACTTAGGGGAAGTATATCATCCGTTTTATAGGGATAGGTACAGGGTACACATTGAGGATCTGGGAGATTACTATTTGCTGTATCCAGAGAACTTTGTGTATATAACAAATCATCTTCTGTACAGATGCTGCAACAGGGACAAAGAATACGAGGTCCTGAGTAAACTTCATGGTGAGGAGGTGTTTATAAAAGGGGTATGTGGAGACATCAGAGAGGGGTTAATACTCAATGTAACCACCAACAAGAACTCTTTCACGAAAGAAGACATCATAAAAAGAATAAAAGAGTGGAGTGAGAGATACGGAGTGAACGTAAAAGAGATACGTTTTAAATAGAACCGTGTGGAGGATTCAGAGGGTAGGGAGGAGGCAAAACTAAGATATGCGCACGGGTTCAGCGAGTTGAGGGAGCGGTTCAAGGGGAGATTTAGGGGAAGGTGGCAAAAGATCTGGATTATGATGGAGTCTTGCAGAA
>MTNG01000130.1 GCA_002011395.1 Candidatus Aciduliprofundum sp. JdFR-45 | reverse complement strand
CCCGCCTCGTCCACGAGGGTCATGTCCGCATCCATCTCCGCCGCGCGCGAGGGCGGGTGATACGCGATCACCCGGTTTCCGGCGCGGAGCTCCACGACGCATCCGCCCCGCTCCTTTGTTCGCGGTTTATACCCCATCCTCTCCAGCGCCTGCGCGGCGAACCTGAACAGTTCGCGGACGTTCTTCGGGGAGGGGGCAGTGACCACCACGCTGGCCTTCTTCCCCAGCAGGTGCACCATCCCGGCGGCCCCTATGCCCAGAACGCTGCTCTTCCCCCTGCCCCTGTCGGAGGTGAGCACGTAGACACCGCCGGAGTAGAGCGCCTCCATGTCGCCCAGCACGTTGACCTGGTCCTGCGTGAGGCACATGTCGTAGAGGAGCGTGGGGAAGCGCGCCGTGTGCGGCCTCTTTATCTCCGCACCTTTGCGGGGGGCACACTTCGCCCTTCTGCGGGATACGAGTTTTTCCCCCTCAAACACCGCTATGCCCCTGTGCTCCAGTATCTTACGCCAGACCCACCGCGCGAGGTTGTGCCTCACGTCCTCCAGCGTGTAGGGGGGCGTGAGTATGACCTCGTGGAAAAAGTTGGGCCGGGTGAAGAACACCTCCCTCGGCGGGAAGAGGAGTACGAGGAGACCACCGCCCCTCACGATGCCCACGAGTTTGCCCAGGTCGTTCGGGATGAAGGACCTGTGGAAGTCAACGGCCACGAAGGGATAGGTGGTGCCGAGGTAATCGTCCACGTACTTCAGTTCCACGACCTCCAGCCCATCTATCCTCACATCCGGCTTGGATGAGAAGAGCACGCCGTTTTCAAGGACGTCTCTCACAGACTCCCATATGGTTCTGATGTGACCGATGCCCGATTCCCTCGGCTCCGAGAGGACGAGCATTCGGCGGTGATTGCATCTCCGCGCCTCCTCCAGGAGGCGCCTCGCGACCTCCTCCGGCGACATCCCGGGGGATTAACGTGGGCTGACACAAAAAGGTTGTGTTGGGCGATTTCAGCGGTGCTGGTGTCTCGCCGGGTTGGCTTATCGCAGCAGGGAGAGCGCCGCACCCGCACACAGGAGCGCGGAGACGAAGAGCCACCGCTACACGGCGCCGGTCCACATCGCCTTGACCATGCTGTCAATAATATTCGTTTAGATGAAATACACTATATATATTGTTAAAATCAATATCAATAGAAGAAATACACACAGCACAAAGAAATACATTTTTTTGTAACCCAAAAGATATAACGATATTAAATCATATTGAAAATAGGGCCACACATACACAAAAAGGGAAAAATACACACGATCTAGCTGACTTCTTATTAGCTCGCCTACTGAAGAGCCACACGATGTGGTTATTGGTGGCAATACATACAATTGGAAGATAATTGTAGTTACAATCAATTTTATAATTATTGTTTTCATTATAAATTTAGCATCTCCGCATCTTTTCTGTATCACAGTCACCATATATATTATAAACAGAGGCAGCATCAACATCGCATATTCAAAAATACTTGCGTTAATTAATGCATAATTTATAAAATTTGCAATAATGATTATGTACATTACTGTTGAAATAAATGATATATGGACTGTCAGCTCATTTTTTGATGTTAAAAAATGTTTAATCATTTTGAATCACCTCTAAATATATACCCTTGTAACATAATCACCGGGACCTGGTAGCCCGTCAAATCGTAGTATATATGGACGCCCGAGTGGGCAATAGAATCTTTTTCTGGGGTTTCAGTTCCCCTGCTATACGCATAATTTGGCCCGCCAGATACGAGCATCACGTTGGTAGGCGGGCTCCGGTGGTAGTAAACAGGTTCATCACCCCATATCCCGTCGTAGGGGGAGAAGATGCAGATGAGCGTCCCCCCATCCACCGCGTGGCATATCCGCCCCTCTGAAGCCATCGGCGCCCCTCTTGCGGAAGCGTGCCCACTTTCCACTGCCCCGGAAACCGCTTGTGCGGAGACGGGCGTGCCACCCTGAGGCACACCGGGGGCAATGGGGCTCGGGACGCCCACGGCCTCCCTCCTCATCAGACCACCTGATATGAAAGATATGAATTGTTCTATATAAACCCTCCCCGCACATGTCCGTCCCCAAACCCACGTTTTAAATACATCCTCGGAATTCTTTTACCCATGGGATACGGCGGTTATTCGTACATAGACGAGGAGTACGAGGTGGACCCCGAGGGCGACCTCGTCACGCTCTTCTGGGTTGAGGGCAGGGAGAAACTGGAGAGGATGGCGGAGGGGCTCGCCGCGGAGTCGTCGGTGGGCACGTGGACGCAGGTGAGCACGATGAACACCTATGTCTGGGAGAACCTCCGGGCGAGGGTCTTCCGCATACACCGCGTGAGCGAGACCTCCGGGTTCGTCTGGATCGCCTACCCCTTTGAGCACTTTGAGGAGGGGAACCTCCTGCAGATACTCGCGTCGGTGAGGGGCAACGTGTTCGGGATGAAGGAGTTCACATCGCTCAGAATGCTGGACATATCGCTCCCGCCGAAACTCCAGCGCCTCTTCAGGGGACCGCGCCACGGCGTGGATGGCATCCGGAGGAGGGTCGGCACGGAGTCGGAGAGGCGGCCGCATCTGGGCACCATAGTGAAGCCCAAGGTGGGTCTGAATCCCCGCGAGTTCGCCGGGGTGGCCTACGAGGCGTACATGGGGGGCGTGGATTTCGTCAAGGACGATGAGAACCTCGTGGACCAGCGCTTCTGCCCCTTCTCCCTCCGCGTGCAGGAGATGATGGAGGTGCTGGACCGCGTTAAGGACGAGACGGGCAGACGCGTCATGTACTCGCCCAACGTCACAGGCCCACTCTCCACCGTGATGAAGAGGATAGAGTTCCTGGAGGACATAGGTCACGACACCGTCATGCTGGACGTTTACATGATGGGCATGTCGGCGCTGATGGATGTTCTGAACACGCTCCACGAAACCGGCTTCTATGTCCACGCCCATAGAGCGGGATATGCGGCCGAGGCGCGCGGCGAGTTCGGCGTGGAGTTCCGCGTCTTCGCGAAGCTGTGGCGTTTGCTCGGAGTGGACCAGCTCCACACGGGCACGGGCGTGGGTAAGATGGAGGGGGGCCCGGCCCTCATAGCCCACTACGCGGAAGTGCTCAGGAGGCAGGAAATGGAGGAGGACATGGCGCTGCTCTCACTCCCCCAGAGGTGGCTGGAGCACATAAAGCCGGTAATGCCCGTGGCATCGGGCGGTCTCAACCCGGGCCACGTCGCGGCCTTATTGGAGATATTCGGCCCCGACGTGGTCATTCAGGCGGGAGGTGGCATCCACGGCCACCCGCGGGGCACGCGTGCCGGCGCGGCCGCCATGAGGCAGGCGGTGGACGCCGCCATGAACGGCACGCCTCCTGAGGAGTGGGGCGAGGAGCTGAGGGAGGCCGTTGAAAGGTGGGGTACTGTGGACCCTGCGGAGGTCCGGAGGCGGCTGACCTTCATCAGGGAGAATGCAGATACCATCGCGGATGCGATACTCCGGGGCGGATACTCCACCGCCATGCGCCTCTGGAACGTCTGACGGGCGAAACCCAAAGTTTATTAACACCTTTTCCACTATTTATGCCAGGTGTTCGCGATGATGGGCACGATTAAGGTGTCAGAGGTGATGTCCGGCTCCCCCATTATGGTTTCAAAGGACCTCTCCGTGGAGGAGGCAGCGAAGATCATGACGGGCGAAAACGTGGATTTTCTGCTGGTTTCCCACGATGAGAACCTCGTGGGCATAGTGACCGAGAGGGACATAATAAGGAAGGTGATAGCGGAGGGAAAGAGCCCGAAGGAGGTGCGCCTCGGCGACATCATGTCCACGCCCATCATAGTCATACCCGGCGACGAGCCGCTGGAGAAGGC
>MTNG01000025.1 GCA_002011395.1 Candidatus Aciduliprofundum sp. JdFR-45 | reverse complement strand
CGCCGGCGCGCAAACCGGCCCTCGAGTTCGTCCATGGCTGGATCAGGTGAATCAGGGCGGGTAGAAGAGGAGGTGCGAGCCGTCGCAGGACAGCGCGGGGAAGGGCAACCCCTCCCGGCATAACCCGGCGGTCATACCACAGCCCTTGGCGATGGATACGGCCCGGGAGAGAATCTCCGTCCGCATCTCCAGCGGGAGGTACCTCACACCTCTGACCACCTCCCCGCACCTGCAGTACAGGTCCATCCACATCTCCTGCAGTTCGGGGAAGGCGCTGCACATCCTCCGGAAGTTGTCCCCCTTCGCCTTGTAGGTGGAGAAGACCACGTGTGACGCGCCTGCGCTCGCCACCGCACGTATCACCTCTGCTACGTCTTCATTTATGCCCGGTATAATGGGGTCTATCCTGGCCACGACAGGTATGCCCCGTTCGTGGAGATGCGCCATCGCCTCCACCCTCCTCTCCGGGGGAGGGGCACCGGGTTCAAGCCGGGCCGCGGTATCCTCATCGAGCGTCGTCACGGTTATGCAGACAACGGCGTTCATCTCCGACAGCAGGTCCGCGTCCCTCTCCACGAGGTCCGACTTCGTGACCACCATGACGGGCACCTCGTGACGTCTGAGAAGGGCCAGCGCGCCCCTGGTGATCCTGAGGTCCCTCTCCATCCCCGGGTAGGGGTCCGAACTGTTGCTCATCGTCACGTATCTCTTCACCGTAAGCCGTCTGAGATCCCTCTCAAGCAGCCGGAGAAAGTCCCTTTTCGGTCTGACCCTTCGGAACTCCTTCACGTAGGATGAGGCGTAGCAGTAGAGGCACCCGTGCCCGCATCCCGTGTAGGGGTCGAGCGAGTACTTGGGCGGGCAGGTGCACAGCGGGAAGCCCCAGGGGTCAAAGGGTTTCAGGTAGTACACATGGTATACATAATAGCAAGGGAAATTATATTCTTTGCTCAGCACCCACACTCATACAAATAACGAAAATAGAATCCCCAGACCACAGGCTGCTGCTATGATAATAACGGAGCCGACTGCCATGAGCCTGAATGGCTCTCCGAGACCCATTTTGTAAAACAGAGTGAGATTGTAAATCATATATGGGGACAGGTACAGAAATACCGCAGATGCGGCCATTATATATGAATAAACGGACAATTTGCCGGACCATGACAGAATCCCAAGCATAATCATGAAGATGTAGTACGCCGCTACAAACATTATAACGAATGTCCAGATGATCATGGCCAACGGAGCATATCCGGGCTTCCCCTCTTTGACCATGATCTTCCCAAATACCATGGGAACAAGCAGAGGCAGATAAATCCACGGTGTTATTGTGCACATGACGCCGGATGGACTAAAGCAGACCAGGAAAACCAGGGGCACGATGGCCATTACCAGGGAGACAATACCGGTTACACGAAGGGAGAATGAGTAGGCTTTCTTGAGATGTTCCCGGTCAAACTGGGCCTCCACCTCCATGACGTGCATTACGCTGTGAGGACATAAATGTTTTTTGACAACCTTTAAGTAATCTCCAACTTATGCATCCGCGTGCAAACGCTGGAGAGGTCCGTCCTGCGCCTCGCGGTCCCGGCGGTCGTCTCAAACCTCCTGTTCACGCTACGCAGCGTGGCGGACACCATGATGCTCGGCCGATATCCACCCGCATCGGTCAGCATAAGCGCTGCCGGGCTGGGAGCGATGCTGTACTTTCTGTTCTTCCCTCTGGTGATGGGGCTCTCAACGGGCGCGGTGGCCATGATCGCGAGGAGGTGGGGCGAGGGACGGTACGGGGATGCGAGGTACACCTTTGAGAACATCTACGTGCTCCTCACGCTCCTGTCCATCCCCATATCTGTTTTCGGCGTGCTCTTCGGCTGGACGCTGCCCGCACTGCTGGGAGCGGATGCGGCCGTGATAGAGGGGACGCAGAACTACGCCATGGGCGTTTTCGCCTTCTACCCCCTCGGCGTCTTTATCACGGTGTACCACTCCAGCATAAGGGCCGCGGGGGACACCAAAACGCCCATGTACGTTGACCTTGTCTCAAACGTCTACAACGTGGCGATGAACTACGCCCTAATATTCGGGAACTTCGGTATGCCGGAACTCGGCGTTTTCGGCGCCGGGCTCGCCACGGGCACCTCATATCTCGTGGGTGCAATCATATACCTCCTCCTCCAGCGCAGAGGGCGCCTCATCATCTCGCCATCCCTGCTCTCTCGCAGACCCATTCAGAGGGATGTGATCTGGAAGATGTTCCGCATAGGCATCCCCGCCGGTATAGAGCGCGGGATGTGGAGCATCGCTGCCATATTCTACACGGGGCTCATCCTCCAGTTCGGCAGCACCGCCTACTCCGGCTTTCAGGTGGGTCTGAGGGCGGAGGGGTTTGCATATCTCCCCGGACTGGGATTTTCCATCGCCGCAACGACCCTCGTGGGACAGCACCTCGGCGCCCGTGAACCGGAGACCGCCAGGAAGGCGGCCGTGGTGGCCACCAGGCAGTGCGCCCTTCTCATGGGGTTTGTGGGGCTGATACTCATACTGTTTCCAAGGCAGATCGCCTCCGCGTTCACGTCCGACCCCGAGATAATAGAGCAGGCGTCCCTGTACCTCTTTCTCATGGGGTTCACCGAGCCGGCGCTGGGAGCGCTCTTCACTCTGGCCGGCGGGATGAGAGGTGCCGGTTACACGACCGCTCCCATGCTGGTGAACGCCTTCGGCTTACTCGTCGTGCGTCTGGGAATCGCGTATGCGCTGGCGTTCCCTCTCGGCATGGGGGTCCTCGGCATATGGCTCGGGATGGTGGCGGAGACGTTCATCCGCGCCCTCATGATGTATCTCATCTTCCGTCGCGGCGCGTGGATGCGCGTGGTCGTCTGAGCCACCTCTTTGTGATCATCTCCCCCACACGCAGCACAATTCCACGGGGCATTATGCGGGCCAGATATGCCACCGCGGCGTTCCATGGACCCGGCACCACGACTCTCTTCCCCCTCATCATCGCCCTGACAGCGATTTCTGCCACGCGGGCCGGGTCCATGGCTCCTCGCGGGGTTCTCATCCCGGCGGTGCGGAAGAAGTCGGTGCGCACCGGGCCCGGTGCGATGCAGGTGACTGTGACACCCGTGCCCCTCACCTCGCGGCTAAGCGCTTCGGAGAGATGGAGCACATACGCCTTCGCCGCCGCGTAGGCGGCCATCCCCGGAAGGGGCTGAAACGCGGCGGTGGAGGCGACGTTCAGTATCCAGCCTCGTCTCCTCTTCAGCATGCTCGGGAGTGCCAGCCGCGTGAGACAGGTGGTCGCGAGCACGTGCGTCATCGCCATGCGGATCGTCTCCTCCGGGGAGGCGGCATGAAATGGACCGGCCATTCCGTATCCCGCGTTATTCACGAGCACATCTATTTCCCCGACTTCCACCGCGCGGTTCCAGAGAGTGCGGATGCTCTCAACGTCGGAGAGGTCCGCGACTATTGGAACAGTTTCAACGGCGTGTTCGTGTCTGATCGAGGACGAAGCCCTCTTCAGTATGTCTTCGCTCCTCGCGACCATTATCAGTGGATGGCCCCGCCGGGCAAGAACCCTGCATATCTCGTACCCTATCCCATGCGAGGCGCCCGTGACAAGTGCCCAATCGCGGGACATGCGGGTTCATGGGCAGGTGAATACTTAAAAAATGGTGGCGCCGTGGGGGAGATTTGAACTCCCGCGGGCAGAGCCCACCGGCTCTCAAGGCCGGCGCCTTGGTCCGCTCGGCCACCACGGCCCCGTGAGGCCATGACCGGGGAGGTAAAAATCTTTTTCCGACGGGTCCCGTGTCATATACCCGGAAGAGGAATGCTGTGGAAGTGCACCGCGTGGTAAAAGGCAAAGGCACCGGAAAGGAGCAGAGCGGTATTCGCAGCGAGGTTATTCGACCTGACAAGGCGGAGGGCCAATCT
>MTNG01000118.1 GCA_002011395.1 Candidatus Aciduliprofundum sp. JdFR-45 | reverse complement strand
GGGAGCGCCTCCGCGGTGATGGACACCTCGCTCCCCACCCGCCTCACCGGCAGGTCGCCGGCGTGCGAGAGGAACTCATCCACCGGCTTAACGGGCAGCTTATATCCCGGCAGGCGGTAGTGCATGGGCACGATCACCCGCGCGCCCACGTCCAGCGCCGTCCTCAGCGCGTCGCGCGGGTCCAGCGTGAAGACGCCCCCCGCGGGCACGAGAGCCACATCCACCTTACCGATCTCCTTCAGCTCCCTCTCGCCCAGGGTATGCCCGAGGTCGCCGGCGTGCATGACTGATATGCCCTCCGCGGTGACCACGTACACGGTGTTGTGTCCCCTCTTCCTCCCGCCGAACTCGTCGTGGTACGTGTGCACGCCCTTTATCCGCACGTGGTTCTCCCACGTGCCGGGCCCGTCCACGAGCCAGTAGTTCCCCTTCACCGCGCCCCTCGCGGCGTGGTCAAAGTGGTCGTGCGTTATGAGAAGTATGTCCGCGCACACCTCCGGCCTCCTGATCCCTATGGACGCCCCGTCGTGCGGGTCTATAACGACGGTCGTGTCCCCCGTCACGATCTCAAAGCATGCATGCCCGTGCCATATGAGCCGCATGTGAAAATCTATTGCTTAATGGTATTAAAAAGTTCTGTGAACTCGTCCAGCCTCCTTTGCGCGAGCAGAACGCTCTTCCTCCACCACTCCACCCTCGCGGGCACCGCGCGCACCGCCCCCCGCAGGGAGTCAAAGACCCTGGGCTTCTTGGAGAGTGCATCCCTCGTTGTCTCCCTCAGCACCCACACGCCTATGGGCACCGCGTACTCCGGCGAAATTTCCCGGTAGACGATCGCCATGGCCCTCCTCCGCCTCCTCCGCAGATGCTCCAGAACGGCCAGACGTATGGCGTAGTACGCCCCCGTCGTGTTCTCCGCGTATCCCCTCCTGCCCTCAGGCCCCTCGTAATCGGACAGAACGGCGGTCTCGGCGGCGAACACCGCGCCCTTCATCCACGCCTCCACGAGTTCAAAGCCCCACGGACCGGGAGCGAGTACCACGCTTATCCTGTTGCCGTAGTACTCCGCAGTGTAGAGTTCCACGGAATTCACGCTCTCGCATTCCCTCACCTCGCGGGCCAGCCACCTGCCCAGGGCATCGTCAACCGCCGTTATGCTCCACCTCGTGGGCACCAACTTCGGCTTCACACCGAGCAGGCCGGCGGAGAGGAGGCGCTGCATGTGCTCCAGCGGTATGCCCGCGTCGTAGAGCTCGCGGAGCGCCGTCTCGGCTCTCACCCGCTCCTCCACGACCGCGTCCACCCTCCTCGGCACGACGGGGTTGTCCACAACTCTCGCCCTCCTCGCGGGGGCCACGGGCCCGAGGGGATGCAGTACCGCGTCAAACCCCTCCGCCGGGCGGGGTGGCTTCTCCAGAAGCACCTCCGTCTCCACGGGCCTCGCGGAGAGCGCGACCTCCTCCAGAAAGGCGGCCTCCCGCGGCCTGTCCACCCGGACCCTGAACACGGGGCGGATGAGGCGTCCGTAGGCCGTTATCACCTCATCCGCGGGCTTACCGTAGAATGCGGCGGGGTCGGGCGGCGGGACCTCGTCGCCGAGGGGTACGAGGGGGCTGACGTTCACCTCGGGGTAGCCGTGCCTCCCCACGAAGACGGACGGCGGGGAGGGCGAGGATATCTCCCTCACCTCCACCACGCGCGGCATGCGCAATCTGCGGAGTATGGGGCAGTGGTCCAGACCGCATAGGTTCCGGGCGCCCTTGCATCTGACGCATCGCGAGGTGAGCACCCCCTCACATCACCCACGGGGAGATAAAGGTTTTGCGGTCATGCGGTCGTTAAGGAATTCCAGAGCGAGTTGAAGTAGTCCTCGTAGAGGGCCGCGACATCCTCGTCGCTGATCAGCACCGCCGCCTCGTGGTTCTTGTTCAGGGCGCTCTGCGACCAGTTCGTGGAGCCGACTATCACTACCTTGCCATCCACGATTATCAGCTTGTCGTGCGTGCGGACGGATGGCGAGTCCAAGAGAACCTCCGCGCCTCTGTTCTCCAGGTACTCCTTCACCTTCATGTTGTTCTCGCTGATGAAGGATGTGTTATCGCCGTCGTACTCCAGGATCACGCGAACCTCCACGCCGCTCTCCGCCTTGGAGCCCAGGAGATGGACGAGGGACATGACCTCGTTGTCGTAATCATACCACACGATCTCGTACATGACGATGTGCACGCTCACCGCCGCGTCGGATATGGCCCTGTACACCGCGTCGTAGTAATCCCGGTCGTTTATCAGCACCACGTAGTCCCCCGCCTCCAGCGGGGCACCGCTGATGGCCGGCAGCATGACCCACGCGGAGTAAAAGCCCACTGCGAAGGACAGCACCACGGCGACGAAGTACCTCGTGGATGCGCGCATGCAGACGAATGGACCTATCCCCTTAAAAACGTAACCTCGTCGCACACCAGCACATACCGCCCTTCGTCCTCGAAGTACGTGAGTGTTCCCCTAACCCTCGCCCAGCCCGAGCCGTACACGTCCTGCCCGGGCATGAAGCACTTCAGCGTGTATTCGCCGTCCCTGAGCAGGAAGAACGTCCCCACGCAGTATTCCCCGAGCACGTCCACGACCGCGTGTACCACCTCTCCCTCGTGCTCCTCCATCTCCGCGAGGGATATGTCCTCCGCCTCCATCCCCTGCACGTCGGGGTAGAGCCCATAGGCGGTGGCATCTATCTCGTAGCGGTCCGCCATCACCACCCTCCCGTAGAGGTGCATAGACGTGCCCTCCACGTCGCCCTGAAACAGAACGCGCGCCGTGGCCGTGCCGTCGCTGACCAGATACACGCCCTCGTAGTAGTGCGCGGAGAAGGAGAAGGCGCTGCCCTCAACGACCACCTCCAGGCCCCTGTAATACCACGGGTTGCGCAGGAGAAGTTCCGCGGTCACGCGGCCGGGCGGAGAGAGCACGGAGATGTCGCCCTCCCTCTTCACGCTTATCTTCCCCCGGCTCACCACGCCGGCCACGCGTACCTCCGCGCCCGGTACGAGGTCTGCGGGGACCGTCCGCGCCAGAAAGGCGGCCTCGCCCGTCCCATCCCTCACCACGCCGTAGACCCAGCGCCCCTCCCGCATCTCCACGAGAAGCCCGCGGACGGCCACGTACTCCCCCTCGCGGCTGTGTACAGAGAGCGCGGGGACCTCCTCCGGAACGGCCGTGTAGCTGAGCGCCCCGACGACGAGTATGGAAAACAGGGAGGCGATGAACAGAACGGCGGAGCCCCTCCTGAAGTCGGGGTCAGCACTCATAGGGCTCATCACCGGTCAGATGACCCTCTTCTCATCATCCCCCGGGGAGTTTAAATTTTGAGAGGAGGGATTATTCGCCCTCTCCCTCGCCCGACTCCGGGCTCTCACCCTGCCCCTCCCCGGTCTCCTCCTCGTGTTTTTCCTCGGCCCCCTCCTCCTCGGGCTCCTCTTCCTTTTCAGGCCTCTTCATGAAGGTCTCCACGAAGGTGACTGTGTAGTTCCCGACCCTCTCGCGTATCTCGCCCACCATGGAGAACTTCGCCTGGAGCCACTCGCGGTCGTACTTGCAGACATCGGGGAGCGTTATGCGTATCTCGTCGTCCGTCATCTCGATCTCCAGGGCGTCCATGCCCTTGCCGTAGAGCATCTCGTATATGGCGCGGACCTTCTCCACGGGGTCCTCAACGATCTCCCTGAGGATGAGACGGAACTTCAACTTCCTCCCCGCGAGGGGGTGATTGTAGTCCACAACGACCCTGCTCGGCGAGACGGAGAGCACCTTCCCCTTCTTGTTGTTTATCACGACCTCCATGCCCGGATGGGGCGTGATATCGTTCTTCTCAAACTCCCTGTAGGAATGCACCTTTATGAGTTCGGGGTTGCGCACACCGTAGCCCTTGTCCGGAGGAACTTCAATCTCCTTCTCCTCGCCGGGGGCCATCTCCATGAGGGCCTCATCCACGCCCTTTATGAGTCGCCCC
>MTNG01000150.1 GCA_002011395.1 Candidatus Aciduliprofundum sp. JdFR-45 | reverse complement strand
CGCCACGAGCGCCTGAGAGAGGCGCTCCCCGGCCTTTATCTCCTTGGAGAGCTCGGAAAGGGGGTGCCCCTTGCAGGATATGCGGAACGCCTTGTACCACCCGAACGGGGCGCGGAACACCTCGTACTCGTCCTTCAAAACATCCTCCAGCGCCCTGAGGACCGCGACAGCCGTCTGCGGGTCCGCGAGGTTCGGGCTGAGGTGCGCGTACGGATAGAGAAACACGCGGGTGGCCTTCACCTTCTCCGCCACGTCCCTTATCTCGCTCGCATACCTCTCCACGTTCTCGGGCGAGTCGCCCTCCTCCACGGAGATGAAGCAGGCAAGGACCTCATCCGCCCTTCCCTTCCTCATCTCCTCCGCTATCGCCTCGGCCACCTTCGTCGGCTGTGTCACCTCGTACTCAAGGTAATCGGAGTGTATGAACAGTATCTTCACTCATTTCACCCCCTGGGTCTTGAGCATATGGCCTCCTCGTCCCCGTCGAGAAAAATCTCCCTGTCGGGATACTTCGCCTTGAGGAGGGATATGACCTCCATTATCTCGCCTATCGTGAGATCCGGATAATCACGGAGCCGGACATGGACCCATTTGCCGGGTTCCCTCTCCGACTCCTCCACCCTGTCCAGGGGAATGGTCATTGCGGTAATGTATGGACAGAGGATATAAATAAGTTTTGAGATGTGTGCGGGTGCTGCGCGCTCTCTCCTTTTTAATTCCCATAGAAAAGGAATTTAAACTATGAACTCAATCTCATTCACCATGAGACCCGCGGTGGTGAGGGGGGAGAGGGTCTTTCTCTCGCCCATGATGAGGGAGGACGTGCGCCGGTTCTGGGAGTGGCTCCACGATGAGGAGGTGGCGAGGTACCTCCTCATCTACGACAGGGTCTACACCCTAGAGGACGAGATGGAGTGGTACGAGAGGGCCAGAAGGAGCGGCGATTACCATTTCTCCGTGGTGACCGCGGAGGGGGAACTCATAGGCAACTGCTCTCTCATGAAAGTCAACAGGCGCGACCGGAACGCGGAGGCGGGGATAGCGATATTCAACCGCGACTACATCGGCAGGGGATACGGCACGGAGGCGATGAAACTCCTCCTGGACTTCGCCTTCCTCCGCGCCGAACTTCACATGGTCTACCTCCGCGTGTTCGCCTTCAACGAGAGGGGCATACGCTCGTACAGGAAGGTGGGATTCCGCGAGTCGGGTCGCATAAGAGAGGCGCGCCTCTACAGAGGGAGGTACCACGATGTAATCCTTATGGACATCACGAGGGAGGAATTCCTGGAAAAGTATTATAGCGGCGGGGTTGATTAGGATATGATGAAGGCAGGTAAAGTTCATAAAGAACTCGTGAAGCACGCCTCCCTCTCCATAAAGGCGTGCGAACTGCTCATCAAGGAGATCGGATGTGCCGTGAAGGGCGACAGGGAGGGGGTCAGACGCTATCAGGCGAAGATAAAGGATCTGGAGGAAAGGGGTGATAAACTTCGGAGGGACCTTGAGAAGATGCTCTCCGAAGGCGTAATGTTCGCTGCCGAGCGGTCTGCCTTCATAACCATGGTGGAGAAGATGGATAAACTGCTTGACCGCATAGACCAGGCAGGCCGCGTCCTCTTTCTGCGGGAGCCAACCGAGGAGGCCCTGAAGGCCATGGAGGAATTGGACCTCGTGGCGTATGCAGACCTTCTGCTGAAAGAGGTCAGTGCCCTCAAAAAAGCCGTGGACGCGCTTTACGAGGATTACAGGAGGGCGATCAAGTGGAGCTACGAGGTGGAGAAGGGCGAGAGCGCTGTGGACGAGATGAAGATTGAGATGCTGCGCACCCTCTACACGATGGACGACCGCCTGGATGTGCTATCCATACTGCAGATAGAGAAACTGATAGCGAAGATAGACGACGCGAGCGATGCCGCGGAGGATGCCAGCGACGCCATACTCCTCATAGCGTCAAAAACGCTGCCCTGACCGCAAACCCAACCACCGTGCAGATGGGGGGTATGAGCACCCAGACGAAAATTATCCTTTTAATGTTCCCTACATTGACAGGGCGACGTGCAGAGCGTGCCGCCCCGAGTGTAGCGCCCATAACCGCCTGCATGATTGATACGGGGACACCCATCTGGGTGTACCCCTCAACCACTGCGGCGGCACTTAGAAAGGACACCGCTATTAGGTAGGGGTCAAGCGACGCTATTCTACCCGGACCGGCTCTGAGAAACGCCGACACCGTCACAACACCCACAACTGCTGAAACCTGCGCTTCCAAAGGTGTGGCACCCAGCGAGATGAACAGCGCAATAGTGTTCGCGCCGAGGACGTAGGATAGCAGAGCGGTGGACGCAAGCGCGAGGAGCATAAACAGGTGCAGTGTGAAATAGGGGGATGCACGTCTGCGAACCAGCGCTGTGGCCATACGCCACATCGCGTACCCGGCTGCGAACGACACGCCAAATGTTGTAAGCCAAGAAATGACGACCACGCACACATAGGCAATATCGGCTGTGTAGGAGAACACCGACAGGCCGAGGGCCACGGAAACAACGACCTGGGATGCGGACACAGGAACGCGCAGAAGGGTCAGCATAACCATAACCAAGGCAGACACGAGCAAAAGGGGTCCGAGAATATCCTCAAGCGCAAAGGCCGTGGAAAAGGCACCGGCCACCTTACCGCCCTCTACGAGCACGCCCAGAGACATGAAAAGGGCCACGTAGAGGGAGGCCGTCGCACGGGACATCACACCCCCGCGTCTGAGGGAGGAAACGATCAGAGTGGAGTTGTTACCGGCGGTCGCGCCCGCCAGCAAGTCGCTGATAACGCGCAGCACAGTTGAACAGAAATAAAATAAAATAAAAAAGGTTTTTTATCAGGCGTTCGCGACCACTTCTTCCATGGCGGATGCCGTGCCTTCCATTTCGCTCAGCATCTGATTTATCTGGTAGTAGATGCTGACCAGGATCTCCAGTTCTTTTCCGGAGGCGCGGTATATCATCTCCTCCAAGTCCTCAAGGCTGTGCGATTTGAGCCACTTCTTCACCCTCCTGCTAACTCTCATATTCATCACCTGTCATACATTTGTCTGACAATATAGGTAATAACGTCGGACTATATAAAAGTTTCGTCGTCAACCAGCAGCGTGGTGGTGGCGCACCCTGAAACCGCGTCCCGTGGACCTGCGGATGGCGTATTCAACGGTCACCGCAACGCCTATGGAGAGCAGTATCGCCAGGAAGGTGCTAGGGTTTGATGTGAACTGGTTGTAGATCAGTATTACAAATATCGTGAGTACCGATATAAGGCTCAGAACAACGATCCACCTCCGGGCACCCGTTTCACCTGCTAAGGGGATGTGCGACAGGATGACTCCCAGATATATCAGCATGAATGAGGCGCTGCACACGGCGGCTATGCCCTCCAGGTCCAGAAACAGGACCATGAGAATGCCTATCAGCGAAGTTATGTATAGACCCTCGGGCTCTCCGAACCACACTTTTCTCTCAAAGCTATGGGGAAGTTCACCTTTTTTGGCGAGAGCGTAGGCAACGTTTGCACCCCCGTAAAGGCTCGCGTTGAGAGCGCTACCAGTGGAGAAGAGGGCACCCAGCGACACGAGGGTGAAGCCGAGCGTGCCCAGGAAGGGGCGGGATGCCTCGGCAAGCGCGTACTCCTGCGCCGACACAAGGTCATTCAGTGGGACGTTCCCCACGGCAACCAAGGACACCAGGACGTAGATGGCCGATGCTATGGCAAGGCTGAGGTATATTGCCCTGGGCACGTTCTTGCGGGGGTTTTCCATGTTTTCGGAGGCGTTTGTTATGAGACCGAATCCCGTGTAACTCAGGAAGAACAGCGTGGCAGCATATGCCGTGTTTGAGAGGGGCCTAAGGCCGAGAGACGGTGTGATCAGCGTGGGGTTAACAGTCCAGATGCCCGCAAGGATGAATATGCCGAGTATGCCTATTTTGACAGCGACTATTATGCTCTCTGTACGGCCCACGGCCTTTGACCCGA
>MTNG01000149.1 GCA_002011395.1 Candidatus Aciduliprofundum sp. JdFR-45 | reverse complement strand
ATCCTGATACTGAAGCTCGTTATGAAGGATCCCGGGGCGTTCGGCATAGACGTGGAGGAACACAGACGGAGATTCTGCAGGCCCTTCTGAGCGTCGCCCGATGATGGGCCCCCGCCCTACTCCATATACAGCATATATATCCCGGAGAGCATGGCGATGCCGGCGAGCGCCTGAACCGCCGTGAAGGGCTCGCTGAGCACCGCGAAGGCGAAGACCGCGCCTATGAGAGACGAGGAGGAGAATATGACCCCGGTTTTCATGGCCCCAATCTCCCTCAGGGCAAACAGGAAGAACATGATGGAGAACCCTATGCTGAAGGCGCCCACCGTGAAGATGTACGGCAGCGACCACAGGGGCAGGTAAAAGGGCATACCCATCAGCGCGGAGAGCGCTAGCAGCAGCGCGCCCCCGGAGGAGCACTTGAGCGCCGTTATCAGAATGATATCGCGCTTTACGCTCAGGAACTTGCTGAGGTTGTTGTCCAGCCCCCAGAAGAGACACGCGGCCACGACGAGGAGGCTCCCGAAGAGCCCCTCCGTCATCCGAAGATCTCCGAACTCGCCGGAGGTGGTGACGAAGACCGCCCCCACGACGACGAGGGCCATTCCGAGATAGTCCTTCCTCGCCGCCCGCTCCCCGAGAAAGGCGAGGGCGATGAAGGCCGTGAACACCGCCTCCGTGTTCAGCAGCAGCGAGGTGTTCACCGCGGTGGTCTCGTTGAGACCGTGCATGAACAGAAAGGGCGCGATGAACGACCCCGAGAGTATGACCAGCGCGAGGATCGCGTAATCCTTACGCCGGATCTCCCTCTCCGTCTCCGTGGGGGTCTCCAGAAGGTGCAGTATCCTCCTGTTCAGCGGTGATAACCTCACCGCGAAGAGGGCGACGCCCGCTATCAGGTATATCAGCCCCGCCGTCAGGACGGGGTTCACATCGCTCAACACGATCTTATTCAGCGTGGAGCTGACCCCGAAGAGCACCGCCGCGGTGATGGCCCCCACGTACCCCCAGTGATGTGTCATGGTAGCGGATGAGAGTCTTAAGCCCTTTTAACTGTTATGATGTTATATAGATGCACCATGCAGATAGCACGAGCAAAGTACATCTTTCTCAAAACCTTTATATCTCACCACTTCATAAAGTCTGACGGGTGAGAGGCATTGCGTCCATCCGCCGTGGGGGTGTGCTGCATATCCGCGCTCCTTCTTCTCCTGGCCGTAGGGCTGATGCCGGCCCCCTCCACGGTCCGCGCGGACGGGTACGGCTCCTACCCCCCGCCCTCCAGCGGCGACTGGGTAATCACCATGGACACATACGTCGGAAACGAGACGATAATCCTCAACGGAAACCTCACCGTCCAGACGGGCGCAAGCCTCACGCTCAGAAACGTGACGCTGCTCATCAACTCCACGTCCGCCGTGGAGTACGCCATAGAGGTGCAGGCAGGCGCAACCCTTAGAATACTGGACCTGGATGGGAATCCGGCGACAACCAACGACGCAACGGTCATAGACAGGTATGACTCGTCCTACACCTACTTCTTCAGGGCATACAGCGGGAGCACGCTGGAGATAAAAAACAGCATGATAAAGCGGTGCGGTGCGGCCACCACAATCCCCATCTATGCAGGCCCGTACATAGAAACGGACTCCGCGCTCATAGAGGGGAACAACTTCTCGTACAACTACGACGGGCTCGTGCTCTACAACTCGGACGCGCTCGTCAGAAACAACACGTTCTACTGGAACGAGCACACCGGAATATTCGCCGTGTGGTGGTCCAACGCCACCATAGAGAACAACCACATCATCGCAAGCGGCACATATGGAATAGAGATAAGCGGCTGGGACAACGTGGACCCGCATCCGAGCAACCCGGTGGTGAGGAACAACGTCATCGAGGACACCGGCAGGGGCACAAACACTGCCGTGGGAATTCAAGTCACATGGTACTCCCGCCCACGCATAGAGAACACCGTCATTCTCAGGAGCACAGAGGACGGGATATACATGGGCGAGGGATGCCAGGCCACAATAGAGAACGTCACCATAGACGGCGGAAATTACGGAATAGCGAGTTCCACCGCTGGATACGTCTGGATAAACAACACAACGATAATGAACTCCATAATAGCGGATCTCTCGGTGGCAGATTCCTTCTTCATCCTCACGAACACGACCTTCAACAGGAGCAAGGTGTCGGTACTGAACTCCGGGAACCTCACCGTGCGGTGGTTTCTCCACGTGAGGGTTGAGGACTCCGCCGGAACGCCCATCGCGGGCGCGAACGTCCGCGTGAGGGACAACTCAAACGGGACGTACGACGAGAACTTCACCACCGGCGCGGACGGATACGTCAGGTGGATTGTCGTCACAGAGTACTGGCAGAACTCCACGGCCATCATAAACTACACCCCGCACAACATTTCCGTCTCGTACAGCGGCCTCACCTTCATCAACAACCCACGCGAGGTGTGGATAAACAACTCCCGCACCGAGAGCTTCACCGCCACCGCCGTCGTGCCCGAGTTGAGCGTGTGGAGCGCGGCGGGTGCTGTTGTTCTCGTGGCTGTCCTCGCAGGGAGGAGAGCGAAAAAGCGGTCTATGTGAATACTGTTTTTCCACGGGAAATGTTTATATGTCACCTCATATAGGGGTAAATGTAAGCACATAAGGGAGGTGTTTGGAGAATGTGGAAGCGCGAATCCGGATGTGGGGCCGGTCGCCAGCGCTCTGCGCTCCTGTGCGCGCTCACCGCGGCGTTGCTTCTCTCTGCCATGTTTTTTGTGCCTGTGAACGCCCATGCGGAATCGCCGTCTGCTCTCCTCGTTGAGGGGAGGGTGACGGATAGGTACGGTGTGCCTGTCCCGTGGTTCCTCGTGGGGTACGAGAACCTGCGCACGGGCACGGGTGAGGTGAGACAGTACGAGGGGGGCGCTTACGCGCTGGAGCTGACCGGCGTGGAGGTGGGAGACATCATCAGCATAAACTTCACGGACGGTAAGTGTTTCTACCACACGAATGTCAGCGTTGATACGCTCCCCATGAAGGTGACGCTGGACGTGATTCTCGACCCGCCGATGGAGATGCCTTCGGACGGCGGCGTGCATCCCGATGTTGGAGGTGCACCGCGCGTGATGAGGGCACATCTGCCGGAGAGGCCATCGCTCCCGGAACCCACGAACTGGACGTGGGAGAACGCAACGGAGGGGGATAATGAAAACGCCTCCATCGTGCTGACGGACATAAGGGCCCCGCCTTACTTCAGACTCGCCTTCACCGGGAAAAGGAACCGTCTGAAGATCACGCTGGCCAACATCGACACGCATAAGTACATCGTCAGGGCGGACATATACGAGATAGGGCCGGACGGCGTCGGGAAAACCTACCTCAGAACGCTCAATTACGGATGCATAAAGCCGGGGCGGGATAAGACACGGCAGATGTGGTGGACGCCCACCGAGACGGGGCGCAACTGGATATACGGCGAGATATACGTGAAGGAGAGGCACGGAAACCGGTGGCTGAGGGCTGGACATTTCAGAGAGAGCTTCAACGTCGTCCCCGGGTGGAGAGAGGTGGTGGAGATAGACGGGGATTACGTCGTCAGCGAGCCAACGGTGATAGACAACGTCACGCTCATAGTGCACGGGGATATATACGCAAACGCCCCGCTGGAGATAAGGAGATCCGATGTGATTGCGGGGAATCTGACAGTATCTGATATCACCACCATCTATGGTGACTCATCCGTGGACATAGCCGCCACGTACGACGGGCAGTACAAGGTGGAGGTGATGCCGAGCGGCACGCTGGAGGTCTACGGAAAGATATGGAACAACCCCGACACCGTTTACTACAACTTCTGGATGAACGGGACTCTCCTGATTGATAAAGATCCATATGCCGCAGAGCCCGGAGTGGTGGAGAACGTGAACGGAAACGCGACCGACCTCAGCGCGCCCGGCGGCGTGGTGTGTATAGAGTCCAACGGGACCGTCACCATAAGGAACGGCGGG
>MTNG01000094.1 GCA_002011395.1 Candidatus Aciduliprofundum sp. JdFR-45 | reverse complement strand
GTGCCATCATAGTGATTCAGCTCTTCTTCGGTTCGTACCTCGTCTTCCTGATGGACGAGGTCGTGTCCAAGTGGGGCATAGGGTCCGGCATATCCCTCTTCATCGCCGCCGGCGTCTCGCAGGCGATCTTCACGGGCACCGTGAGCTGGATCCCGCAGAATCCCAACGAGCCGCTGTCCACGTCCAATCTCCCGTCGGGCACGATACCCAAGACCTTCTACGTCCTCACGCACTTCAGCGGCTCTGAACTGTACAACGGTGGCATTGAGATCATACTGTTCAGGCCGCCAAACCCCATAATAGCCCTCATCGGCACCATGGTCATATTCTTCCTTGTGGCCTACGCGGAGAGCATGAAGATAGAACTCCCGCTCGCCCACGAGCGCGCGAGGGGTGCGAGGGGACGCTACCCCATCAAACTGATGTACTCCTCCAATATACCCGTCATACTCACATCGGCGCTCCTCGCAAACGTGAGCATGTGGAGTTACCTCTTCTGGACACATCCCACGCTCAGCAAGATACCGGTTCTGGGCAGGAACCCCCTCATAGGCGAGTACCCCAGCCAGGATATGCTGTCGCAGTACTCGGGCTATCTGCGGCCAAACACGCCCATAAACGGCATCGCCTTCTACTTCAACAGGGTCAACGGCCTCAACCAGTGGCTTCTCCCGCTGATAAACCCCAACGCATACGGCTACGGCATCCTTGACATATGGGCCCCGTGGCAGATCGCCCTCCACGTGGTCGTATACGTGGGTTTCATGGTGGGCATGAGCGTCATCTTCGCCAAGTTCTGGATAGAGACCGCGAATATGAACGCGCGTGCCATAGCCCAGCAAATACAGAGGGGAGGTATGCAGATCCCCGGCTTCCGGCGCGACCCGAAGGTGCTTGAAAAGGTCCTGGAGAAGTACATAAGGCCCGTGACCACGTTCAGCGGTGCGGCCGTGGGTGCGCTGGCGGCCTTCGCAGACCTCATAGGCACCGTTGGAAACACCAGCGGCACCGGCGTCCTGCTCACGGTGGGCATACTAATTCAGTTCTACGAGGCCATGGGCAGGGAGCAGTTGATGGAGATGCACCCGCTCATAAGGCAGTTCTTTGAGGGATGATGCCCCATGAGGGTTATAGTGGTTGGCATACCGGGAGTGGGGAAGAGCACCGTCATGGAGGAGGCAGCCCGTCGGCTGAATTACACCGTGGTGAACTTCGGCACGGTCATGTTTGAAATTGCAAGGGAGGGCGGCCTCGTGGAGCACAGAGACGAGATGAGAAAACTGCCCATAGGCATCCAGCAGGAGATACAGAGGGAGGCAGCCGAGAGGATAGCGGCCATGGACAACGTCATGGTGGACACCCATATGCTCATAAAGACGCCGGGTGGGTACATGCCGGGCCTGCCGCAGCCCATCCTGATGGCCCTCCGCCCGGACAGGATAATCGTGATAGAGGCGGACCCCGTGGAGATACTCCAGAGAAGGGCGGGGGACGAGGGGCGCCGGCGCGATGCGGATACCGTGGAAACCATAAAGGAGCACCTTGAACTCACGCGGATGGCGGCCATAGCGTCTTCCATACTCACGCGCGCATCGGTGTGCATCGTTCGAAATCCACAGAACGGCGTTGAACGCGCGGTGAGCGCTGTCGTGGAGGCGATGAGGGGATGAACGGAGAGGACACGTCTGAGCAGGGGGTGGGGGCGCAGGGAGGTGCTGCTGCACCGCCCGTACGCGGTCCAAACTATATGCTGCTCTTCCTCATCATGATGCTGTCCATAATGATATTCCCTGAACTCCGCACCGCGCTGGGCGCAGCTATGCACGCCGTGCTCTTTCCAATCATAGGCTTTGATTACAGATACCCTCTCCTGACCATCATGCTGGCGGGCCTTTTCATGACGCTGGTCAACGTGGTGGTGAGGCATTTCCTCACCGACTGGCTGGAAATGGCGGAGATGCAGCACAAGTTCAGGCACCTCGGAACACTACTGCGGGAGGCGCGCCTCAGCGGAGATGAGAAGAAGATGGAGAAGGTAATAAAGATGCAGAGGGAACTGGCCCCGGAGCAGATGGAGCACCAGAACAGGATGATGCGACCGATGGTGGCCACGTTTCTGATAGTCATAGCGGTTTTCACCTGGCTCTGGATGTTCATAAGTAATGCACCTGACCCCACCGCACGCCTGCCATGGGGCGCCGTGGTGGACATGCGTGATATGTTCCTCATATTCCCCATGTGGGTTGTCATATACTCCATGGTTTCCATACCCGTGATGATCCTCGTTCAGAGCGGATTGAAGTGGATGTACTTCAGAAAACTTCTCGAGGAGGACGAAGCGTGAGGATAACTGTGAGCGGGCCACCGGGAAGCGGAAAGACCACAGTCGCCTCCATGCTCGCGTCGCGCCTCGGCTATCCGCTCATAGTTGGGGGCAGCATATTCAGGCGAATGGCCGAGGAGCGCAGCATGACGCTGGAGGAGTTCAGCAGATACGCGGAGGAGCACCACGAGGTGGACAGGGAACTGGATGAGCGCCTCGCAGAGGAACTGAGAAGAAGAGAGAACGTAGTCCTCGATTCGCGTCTGGGGGGATGGATCGCACACCTGCACGGCATACCCGCCTTCAAGGTCTTTCTAACCGCCCCACTGGAGATCCGCGCGATACGGCTCATGGGGCGCGACGGCGGCTCGCTTGAGGAGGTCGTGGAGCGCGTGAAATACAGAGAGGAGAACGAGCGGAGGAGGTATCTGGAGATATACGGCATAGATTTCGGAGACACGAGCATCTATGACCTCGTGCTGGACACGTCGGATATGAGGCCAGAGGATGTGGTTGCGGAGATCGCGAGGGGGGCGGGACTTGAGCGATAGGCGGGTGTTCATAAAGGACCCGGACGCCGAGCCGGTCTTCGGCAGACCTCCATATAGGAGAAGCGTTGAGGAACTGCTGGACTTCGGTGTGGTCGTCGTTGACAAGCCCATGGGCCCCACGAGTCATCAGGTAAGCGCATGGGTTCGGGAGATACTCCACGCGAAGAGAACGGGGCATGCGGGCACACTGGATCCCCGCGTCACGGGTGTTCTCCCCGTGGGCGTAAACAGGGCCACGAAGATAATCAACTACGTTCACAGGGAGCCGAAGGAGTACGTGGCCGTGATGCGACTCCATGGAGATGTGGATGAGGAGCGGATAAGGAGCGTCATGGGTGAGTTCGTGGGGCTGATATATCAAATTCCCCCCGTGAGGAGCGCCGTAGCCAGGCGCCTCAGAAAACGGCGCGTTTACGAGATTGAGATACTGGAAATTGATGGGCGTGACGTGCTCTTCAGGGTGAGGGTGGAATCCGGCACATACATAAGGACGCTGTGCGTTGACATAGGGGAGGCGCTGTGCGTCGGCGCGCACATGGCGGATTTGAGAAGGACCGCCACGGGCGTGTTCACCGAGGAGCACGCGTGCACGCTTCAGGACCTACTGGACGCATATGTATTCTGGGTTGAGGACGGGGACGAGGAGGAGATCAGGCGCTGTATATACCCACCGGAGTTCATGTTCAGCTCCTTCCCCAGGATATACGTCAAGGACTCCGCGGTGGACGCCATAGCCCATGGAGCGCCCGTCTACGCCACGGGCGTGGCCCGGCTGACGGAGGGCATAGAGAAGGGGACTCTTGTGGCCGTCTTCACGCTGTCCGGCGAACTCGTTGGGCTCGGAAGGGCCATGCTATCCACGGAGGAGATGCTCAGGGCTACCTCCGGCGCGGTCTGCAGCATGGAGAGGGTCACCATGGAGCCGGGGGCGTACCCGCCTCTGTGGAAGAGGGCTGTCCAAAAGGGTTAAATCCCAGCCGCCCATTAGTACTGCGATGGCGCCCGACAGATGTCCGAGATGCGGCGAAACCGTTGATGACCGCATGAACTTCTGTCCCAACTGCGGTGCGGACCTCAGGGCACATCTGGACGGCGTCCAGGTGATTTGCAGGATGTGCGGAGCGCCCATGGTTCCGGCCGAGTCCGACCCCTCCTCGCCGGTTTT
>MTNG01000137.1 GCA_002011395.1 Candidatus Aciduliprofundum sp. JdFR-45 | reverse complement strand
GTGCGTCTTTCCCTCCCTCATCGCCTGATAGGCCGCCTCCACTATTTCCCGGGGGGTGGGGAAATCCGGCTCGCCCACCGCGAATGATATGATGCTCTTCCCCGCCCTCCGCATCTCCTCGGCGATGCTCATAAGGGCTAGCGTCTTCGACTCCTCTATCTCACGAAACCTGGCCGACACCATTTTCCTCCGGACCTCCTTTCCTGTTCCTGTAATCCTTAACGTCAACGCACATCCCATGCTCAAAATCCAGCATCTCGCGCCTGTTCATCAGCGCCCTTCCCACGGCCACGAGTTCATCCTCCTCGGTCACGATGAGCACCTCGTCCCCCGGCCTTATGCCCTCCCACGCATCCACCACGAACTTCGCGAAGACGTTGCGCCCCACCGCGTTGAACTCCGCCGAATCCCTGTTCACGACCACGCGGAAGAATGGGGGCGGGAAGGCCTCCTTCAGCCGTTCACCTCCGGGGAAGCGCAGGGTGAGGAGGCCATCATGCGCCCTCACCGACGCCACGTGAACGCCGTCCACGAGGATATTCCTTATCTTACCCGTCCGCTTTGAGGTTATGATATCCACATGCCCGGAGAACAGCGCATCGCCCGCGCCCGGGAGGAACTGATAGTCCGCTATGGCCCTCACCCTCGCCAGCGGTTCCACTTCGGGCACAGCGGGTCTCCCGTCTATGCCCTCGTGCCCGTAACCCTCACCCCATGGAAACTCGCCCTGCCCGAAGGGATACGTCTCCATCAGCTCCGCGGGGACCTCACCGAAGGGAGTTCTGACCTTCATCTCGCTCCTCACCCTGCTCGCCCTCCACCGCGCCCTGATGACCGCGGGGCGGAGCAAACTCTCGTAGCCCGTATAGAAGAAGCCCGTGCGCTTGCTGACGGGCTCGTACTCCTCTATGAATCTGGAGTACCTGAGGAGGCGACGGTAGGCCTTTAGAAGCGTGGGGTGGCACCTCGCCCTCTCCTCCACGTACTCCCACAGGCTGCCCTCGCGTATCCTCTGCTTTATCGCCTCCATCTCGCGCACGCTCACGTAGAGGTTGTGACGCGCTATCACGCCCACCCTCTCCTCCCGCGGAAGTTCCCTCAGACCGTCCACGCCGTATTTCTCCAGATAGGGAGACGGATACGGTATGTGGGACAGGTTCTTCAGGTCCCGCGTCCCGAAGGGAAAGAGAATGCGGTCATCGTAGGCGTATTTGACGTATGAGGAGGAGTCAAAGAAGTCCACGCCCGCCAGGACGGAGATCGCGAAGACCATGGGGTGGCCCGCACCGAACAGGTGCACGGGACGGGATGGGCGTATCTCCATTTTCGCCCTGATGACCGCCTCCACAACCTCCGCGTACCTGTAGTTCTCCAGCAGAGGGACCACGCCACCTATGGGGTAGTAGTCAAAGTTGAGCGAGTTCATAAGACGGGCCGCATACGCGCGCAGGTCGGGATACACCGAGCCCTGAACGGGACCGGCGAGGAGCATATCGCCCCTGATTCCCAGCGCCTCCTTCCCGCGCCTGGCCGTTTCCTCTATGGCCCGGCGCACCTCCCCGTGGGCCTGATCTGGCTCGGAGAAGACGTCCAGTATCGTACCTATGTCGCTCCCTATCTCGCGCTGGAACAGGACGATTTCCCGATTGCTCACCTCCACGTCGCCGTAGACGTGGGACTGAAACGTGCCGGAATCGGTCATTATTATGCCGGGGAAATCGAGCATCGCGTGGAGTCCGCGGGAGAGGGCCTCCTCGCGCAGGTGCGGATTCTTCCATATTATGTAGGAGTTCGTGATTATNGCCCTCACGCCGAACCGCTCCCACATCTCCCGCGGGGTGATCGTGGGTATGTTCGGGTTTATAACGGGCATGAGGGCAGGCGTCTCAACTTTCCTGTCGCGGTGTGAAAAAATGGCAATGCGCCCCAGCCCCTCCCTCGCCTTGATCTCGAGCATACGCTCACTTCAGCCAGCGGGAGACGCTGAGGTCGTAGTCGTGTATCTCGTCGGGGGAGAAGAACAGCGCTATCTCGCGCTCCGCCGACTCGCTGGAATCCGACGCATGCACAATGTTCTTCTGGGTGCTGAGCCCGAAGTCGCCCCGGATGGTGCCCGGCTCCGCCTCCCTGCAGTCCGTGGAGCCCGCCATCTTCCTGACGACCTCTATGGCCTCGTCGCCCTCAAGAACCATCGCTATGAGGGGGGAGGAGGTTATGTACTCTATGAGCGGCTCGTAGAAGTCCTTGCCCCTGTGGGCCGCGTAGTGCCTCTCCGCGAGGTCTCTATCCATCCAGAGCATCTTCAGCGCCACTATCTTGAGCCCGCGCCTCTCAAAGCGGGAGATGACCTCTCCCACGATTCCGCGCTGAAGCGTCTCAGGCTTCAGCAGGACCAGCGTTCTCTCCACCGGCATCTTTCGCCACCAGATGCATTCTCCGCGCCTTCTCCTGGCGGTAGGCGGCCGTCCACCTCACCTTCTTGGGGTCCCTGCGGAGTTCCAGCATGTTCTTCTGGCACTTCCTGCTGCAGAAGTAGAGGACCCTGCCGTCGTTTCTGACGTACATCTTGCCCGTGCCGGGCACGATTTTCTTGCCGCAGAAGGAGCAGAACCTGTTGTACGGCAACCCCATCACCTTGCCTGCAGTTTCCTCGCCTCGCGGGCGGTCTCCCTCAGCATGAGTATGTCGCCGACCTCAACGGGGCCCATGACGTTGCGCGTGATTATGCGGCCCTTGTCCCTGCCCTCCAGGACGCGAACCTTCACCTGTGTGACCTCACCGGTCATCCCGGTGCGGCCCATTATCTCCACGACCTCCGCGGGGGTGGCACTATCGTCCGGCATGGTCTATCACCCTCACTTCTTTATGGCGGAGATCTCCTCTATGATCTCCTTGAACGCGTCCGCCGCGCCGCCGAAGTCCACGATGGCCGCGCTGGCGGCGCTCTTTATGCCGATCCTCTTGCCGAGTTCGGCCTTGCTGGAGACGTAGCCGTAGGGGATGCCCTTCTCCTCGCAGAGGAGCGGGAGATGAGCCACGACCTCGGGGGGCTGGACGTCCTCGGCGATGACCACGAACTTTGCTTGGTTCCTCTCCACGACCTTCGTGACCTCGTTGGTACCCTTTCGAACCTTTCCCGTCTCCACCGCCATCTGCACGGCCTCGAGTATCTTTTTCTTCACCTCGTCCGGCACCTGAAACCTCACATACACCGCCATACCGCCATGTCATTACCTCCTTCATCCGGTCAATCATCGGCAGGGGGCTTAACACCTCTCAGTATAAAAAGATTTTCTCATCCGGAGAGAACCCTCGCGAGTATCTCCTTCGCCTTCCTTATGGTTCCGGAGGTCTTCACCGTTCTGAGCCCGCCCGCGTTCATCTCCTCTATCGCTCTCTCCTTGTCGGTGTGCTTCACGAGAACTATCCCGCCCCTCCCGGCGTGGTAGGTTAGGCGGAACGGAATAGAAAGGCGTTCGCTGAGGAGGCGGTTCGCCTCGCGCCTGGAGACCTCCGCGGGAAACAGCACCACGATGTACCTCTTTCTTCCCACTCTATCGCGAACGACCACGCAGGTGCATGGGACCGGCGGTAAAAGTTTTTACCCACCTCGCACATCCGCCACGCATGAAGATCGGAATGAGACACGGTGCGGGCGGAGAGGCCATGGAATCCGTGATAAAGGACGTTTTCCTCGCGAAGTTCTCGCGCAACTTCGGCGAGGTGCCCCTTGAGATGCTGGACGACGCCGCCGTGGTGAACGGAGTGGCGATAACCACCGACTCCTACACCGTCAAACCCATCTTCTTCCCCGGCGGCGATATAGGTCGGCTCGCGGTCTGCGGTACTGTCAACGACCTCCTCATGATCGGTGCCAAGCCCGTGGCGCTCAGCAACGGCATGGTCGTGGAGGAGGGGTTTGAGATGGAGAAACTCAGAACCATCGCCGAGAGCATGGCATCTGCCGCGCAGGAGGCGGGCGTGCACATCGTCACCGGTGACTTCAAGGTGGTGGAGAGGGGCGGCGTGGATGAGGTCATAGTCAACACCTCGGGGATGGGCACGCGCCACCCGCTTCTGGACGAGAACTTTGAGGCGCTGGCGCGGGATGTGACTGTACCGTGGCTCGCCGACGCGAACGTGAGGGAC
>MTNG01000142.1 GCA_002011395.1 Candidatus Aciduliprofundum sp. JdFR-45 | reverse complement strand
GAGAAGGAGAGTATGAGTTCCGTTGTGCTCTCCTCCACGGGGCCGTCCACATCGGACGTGTGCAGCACCCTCCGCCCGCCGCTCTCCACCGCCACCATGGTCACATATCCCAGGCGCGTCCTCTTCTCTCCGTGGGGCACGGGAGGGGAAAATGCGATCTCGGTCCCGCCGAAAACGAACTTTTTACCGTCCGCCACTTCAATTGCGTCGGCCACGCCCCTCACAATTTCCAGGAAAGCGCGTGCCCTTGCCTTCTGGCTCCTGTTGATGTTCTTGGCGGGGTCCTTTATCAACAGGGTCTTTCCCTCGTAGAAACCCTCGTGGGGGTCGTAGTGGTCGTAATGATAGTGTGTTATGACTATGACATCCGCCTTTTCCGCGAAAGCGCGTATTTTCGCTTTGAACTCTTCCAAGGCGCGGACCTCAGGGGGCTTTGGAGGGAGGCCGTACCTCCGCGGCCCCAGCGCTGCGGATGGGTCTATGAACACCCTCACATCCGGCGTCTCCATGAAAAGGGCCATGGAACGAACGCCCATGGAGTCAGAGCACACGGGAAGAACCTTCATCTTCAGAGGTAGCCCGCCTTCTGGAGCAGGAGCAGGTCCTCGGTTGTGAGCGGTTCGCCCTTCTTGAACCTCTCAAAGATCTCCTCCGCCTTCCTGTGAAGTTCGCTTTCTCTGGCCTTAACCCTCTGGGCCCTCTGCTTCTGCCGGAGACCCGTGATTATCTTCTCGTAGTCCTTGGCCTCCTTCCTCAACTCCACGTACTTGAGGTGCTCCTGGTCCGCGAGTTCCTTTGATTTCAGGAAGTTTTGATGAGCTTCGTCTGCGAGTTTTCTCGTTTCATCAATCTTCTCCAGCAGGGCGAGGAGTTCGTCGTGGTACTTCTGCGCCTCCTCCGCCGCCTTCTCCATTTCCCTGTGGTACTCCTCTGCCTTCTCACGCGCTTCGTTGAGTTCCTCCACGACCTTCCTGTACTCCTCGTCTTTCCTTTTCCTCTCCTCTATGACCGCCTCCATCTCGCGTACCTTCTTGGCGATCTCCTCTATGATTTCTATGAGTTCCCTCTCCTTCTCGGGCGAGAGCGGCAGGGTCTGCTGTTTGAACTCCAGTTCCCGCAACTTCTTTTTCAGGCGCCTGTACTCCCTCATCTCCTCCCTGTTGCCCTTGGCACGGTCTATGCTCCTCAGTTTTTCCTTCAGTTCCCTGACCTTTGCGTTCCACTGGTTTCTCTTCTCCTTGTACTCCCGGACCTTCGCGTTGTACTCGTCTCTCTTTGCCTTTAGTTCGCGTATCCTCGCAGAGAGTTCCCTTATCTCATCATTCAGCGCGTTTCTGCGCTGCACCCATTCCCGCGTCTCCTGGTTATACTTGTCCCTGAGAATGCGATGCATCTCCATTTCCTGGCGGAGTTTCTCGTACTTCTCCTCCAGCTCTTTGAGCAGGTCGCCTGTCATGGAAGTCACGCCCTGAGAAGGCAGTGATGGGTGATAGAGGGTTTTTAATATAACGTTTTCGTTCGGAGAGGCGCAGGTGCGGTATCCGCGACCTCTTAAATCTTTCAAAAGTTTTATTATTCATCCCACCATCCCCGTTTGTGGCTGACCTCAAGTTCAGGTTCATAGGGGGCGCGTCTGCCGTCGGCAATCTCTCGCTCTACGTTGAGATGGATGGACTCAGGATGCTCTTTGAACACGGGATGACACCCTCAAAGCCGCCGGATTTCGTACCGCCTGCGCCTGAGGTGGATGCCGCGTTCCTCACGCACTCGCACCTGGACCATTCGGGCACGTTCCCCCGCGTGGCGCGGGATATGGACATACCCGTCTTCGCCACACCGCCTACGGTCGTGACCACGCCCCTGCTCCTCTACGACACCCTGAAAATCGCCCGCATAGAGGGGCATGACGTCCCCTTTGACCGGAACGACGTGCTTCTCCTGGACGAGTCCTTCCACGAGGTGCACTACGGCAAATACGAGGAAATAGGGCCGGTCTCCTTCACCCCCCACAACGCTGGCCACATCCCGGGCAGCGCGATGTACGAGGTCAACGGCTCCCGCTCCTTTCTCTTCACGGGGGACATACAGACGGTTAACACGCACCTCGTGTGGGGATGCAGGCCCGTGAAGACGGAGGTGCTCTTCGTGGAAAGCACCTATGCAGGGAGGGAGCATCCCCCCAGGGACGAAGTGGAAAGGGCGTTCATAGAGAAGATACACGAGGTGGTGGATAGAGGGGGCAAGGTCATCGTCCCGGCCTTCGCCGTCGGGAGGACGCAGGAACTGCTTCTCGTTCTCGCCAAACTGGACTACGACATGTGGCTGGACGGCATGGGGAGGACTGTGAACAACATATTCCTCCAGAACCCCGAGTATCTGAGGAGCGCCCGGAAACTCAAAAAGGCCCGCAGGAGGTTCAACGTTGTCTCCCGAAGTTCCGACCGCAAGAGGGCCATGGACGGGGACGTCATAGTCACCACGGGCGGTATGCTGGAAGGTGGTCCAGCACTCCATTACATAAACAGGCTCAAGGACGACGAGAAGAGCGCCATACTCCTGACAGGCTACCAGGTGGAGGGAACGAATGGACGCCTTCTGATGGACGAGGGCGTCCTTGACCTCTATGGAAGGCGAGAGAGAATAAGGATGGAGGTGTGCTTCTACGACTTTTCCGCCCACGCAGGTCACAGCGAACTGGTTGATTTCATAAGGAAGTGCGATCCCGAGGTCGTTGTGCTGTGCCATGGGGACAACAGAGAGGCGCTGGCCGAGGAACTCAGGGGCGAGTATAAGGTTATGGTGCCTGACGACGGAATGGAATACGGGGTGTGAGCGTGCGGGTCCCGCCGGAAACGTACTATGTGATATACAGCGCTCTTAGAGAACCGGGGGATATACCGTCCATGTCCGTTAGGTGGGGCATCCCGGAGGAGGTGCTCAGGGCGATATACATCCACAGGGTCATACGTCGCACGATCGCCAGGTATCCATACGTTCTGTCACACATGGAGGACATACTATCCGCGTGGAACGACGGCGAGGACATCGTCGCCATAGCGAGAGAATATGATTACCCGCCCGTTCTCGTGGCGGTGATGCTCCTTCAGGCCATGGGATACACGAGGAAAAAGGCGTGGTCCCTCCTCAGCGACCCTGCGGAGGTGGAGGACGCGCGCCTGAGGGAGGAACTGCGGATGGCCTCCGAGGTGGACATCGTATACTCTCCATCCGCATCGGAGGAGCAGCACCAGAGGGGGGCCGAGATGGAGGATGAGATCGCTCGGTTGCTCAGTTCGGTTGGGGTTGCATATCTCCGCGAAGGGGACCTGCGGGGCGGTGGAAGGAAAACACCGGATTTTCTGCTTAAAGACGGAGTGCGCGTCCGCGAGCATGTCCTCAAATGGGTGGAAGCGAAGGCATCCTTCTGCGATGAAGAGGAGATGAGTCGTGTGTCCCGCAGACAGTTGATTCCCTATGTAAACACATATGGACCGGGCGTGGTTGTGTATCGCTACGGTTACGTTGACGGCCTCAAACCGCCGGAAAAGGTCATGCTTATGGACATGGAGGAGTTCATCACTCTCGTAGAACGGTTATAGGCACTACCCCCATCTCAAACTCCCTCATAGCGATGAGAACGGGGTCCACGAGGTCCTCCGGAACAGGGATGAGAACGGGTGCACCCATGGCTATCTGAAGCGCCCGGGCGCCTATGATTCTTGCCTTTTCAAATCTTGTGTACCTCATAAAAACCACCGGTGTGAGGGGTATAATGCCGTTTGGGATAAAAAATTTTCGCCAGCGTGTTCCATGGACCCAGGACGTATTCCACACCCGAATTCAGTTTAATCGGTTGCAGGAGACCGCCTTAATGGCCCCCACGCTCACAGTTTGAATATCTTTTTCCGGCGCCTTCTCCAGACGTACACAATTGATACAAGCACCGCAAAGATAATGGATAGAATAAACACATAGTACACCATGAGGTCGCCGGCGGGTGCGGATATGGGGTAGTGGTCAACTGCACCCGCGCCCCCGTCAATAACGTAAGGCCAGTCCACTATGCCGTCACGATTCACATCGCTGGTATCGTTGTTGTAGGCCCAGTCGTTCCAGAAATTTCCATATCCACGGGAGGAATTCCACCAGTTTTGGCCGGTG
>MTNG01000102.1 GCA_002011395.1 Candidatus Aciduliprofundum sp. JdFR-45 | reverse complement strand
GCCGAAAGATGCACTCCTTCCGTCTCGCAGAGTCACAACGACATTCGTCACTCCCAGCCTCTCCAGGTTCCCCACGAGGGCCGCTATGCGCTCACGGGATACGTCGTTCGCAACAATCGTTCCCGTGTTTGCCATCATCTCCGCCATCTGCGTCGTCTTGCTTCCGGGCGCGGCGGCGATGTCAAGCACCGTTTCCCCCGGTTGAGGGGCTAGGGCGATGGGCGGCATCATGGAGGATAGGTCCTGAACGTAGTAGTGGCCGAGCGAATGCTCCACCGTCGCCCCGGGATGGCGCACGGGCATACTCACGATGCGGAAAACCGGCAGGTTGCCAAACCTCTCCAAGCAGAAGCCCTTTGATTCCATCCTGTTCGCGAGTTCCGATGGCTCTATGCGCAGCGTGTTGACCCGGATCCAGTAGGGCTGGGGTCTGCCGAGCACTTCCAGGAAGGAGTCGAAATCCGGAATTATCTCCTCATACTTGCGGAAGTGCCCGAAATCTGGAAGGTCGCCCATGGGGTCCGCACCTCGAAATCCCCTTCCACGCCGAGGGTTTTCCTGAGTTCTTCCACGCGTTCGCTCACGTAGACGGTCAGCCGTTCCCTCTTGGATGCATCGCGTTCCATGACGGACAGGGCATACCCTATCAGGTACAGAGTGAGTAGCACATCTCCCCTCACGTCTTCGGGTAGCCCGGATGCGTCTATGATTTTCAGAATTCCACCCCCTCTCTGGCCATCACGCCCTCCCGGAAGTAGTGCTTCACCTCTCTCATCTCCGTCACTAGGTCCGCCATCTCTATGAACGCGGGAGGGGCATATCTTCCCGTCAGCACCACCTCGGTTCTCTCAGCCCTGCTCCTCACCGCATCAAGCACATCCTCAACGCTCACCAGACCGCAGTGGGCCGCCACGTTGATCTCGTCCAGAACGATGAGGTCGTATTCGCCCGAGGAGAGGGCCTCTCTCGCGAATTCCAGTCCATCCCTCGCGAGGCGTATGTCCACCTCATCGGGGTTGTGCATTTTCACGAATGAATTCCTGCCGAACGCATGTACCTCCACGCCCAGTTTCCGGAGCGCCGTCTGCTCGCCGTAGCCACCCTCAGGCTTCATGAACTGGACGAAGAGGACGCGTTGTCCCCTGCCGACGGCCCTTGTGGCAAGGCCCACGGCCGCGGTCGTCTTTCCTTTGCCATTGCCAGTGTAAAGATGAATGTATCCCATGGATGAGGAATACCTCACTGCGGTTATGAACCTTCCGGAGGAAACGTTTTTCAAACCGATGAACCATAGCGCACATATGTCCTACGAGAGAAAAAGGGTGGCAGAGCGCTTTGACGAACTGCTTGAGGGTGCATCCACGCTGAAACGCGGGGGAATTGTAACAAGGGTGGGTGAGGTTTCCTTTGAGATGCTCCGGCTCAGCAGGGAGGATGTGCTGCTGGACGTGGGCACGGGAACTGGTGCATGGGCCATACGGGCAGCGCCCATGTGCCGATTGGTTATAGGCATAGATATCAGTCGCAGGTCTCTGGAGATCGCAGAGAAAAACGCACGTCTTCACGGGGTCTCAAACGTGATCTTCGCCGCCGGCTCCTTTGAAAATCCATGCGAGGAAATGGACCTGCACGCCATGGGCATAACGCGCGTGCTGGCGCTTTACTCCCTGCATCACCTCCCGGACGATATGAAGGCCGAGGCGTTGAAAAACCTCGCATCCATCCTGCGTCGGCCGGGTAGGATGGTCATCGGGGATATAATGTTCTTCGAGCCGCCTGAGATGCACGTGAGCGAGTTTGACGATGTGGGTTATGACGGTGGCACTCTGGATTTTCCCTCAACGGCGGATTTCCTCTGTGAGGTGCTGAGAGCGCTTGGGGCGGAGGTGCATACGGTCCGCCTGCATCCCCTCGCAGGGGTGGTGTGCGGGATTTTCCACGGCTAAACGTTCAGCATGGGGACCCGCTCGCCCCCGGACAGTTCAACCATTATGCATTTCCCCGTGGAGTACTCCACACCCGAGCCGTGCAGCATCTCCTCTATCTCCGGACTCTCCGCGCCCGGCTGGAACCACAACCTGTTGAAACCTGAGGAGACTGCCCTCCTCGCGACCTCAAGTCCGACCTTCGGTGGAACTATGAAGACCAGCAGATCGGTGTTTGACGGCAATTCGGCCACATCGCGAAAACACCGCAGACCCTCCACCTCAGCGTGTTTTGGATTGACCGGGTAAACCTCATATCCCCGCTCCACCAGAAAGCGCAGAACGATGTTCCCGTACTTGCGAGGGTTGTTGCTTGCGCCTATAATCGCTATGCTCCTGACGGCCTTCAGGTCCATGGGCGTTCATCCTCTACATCTATTTAAACGGCATGCCACACATCTGTTCATCGGAGAATCTCCGCGATTCGCCGTGCCCACGCATCTACATGGGGAACTCTTCGCCTTGCGTCCTCCACATCGATTTCCACATGGCGGGCCATCAGGGAGGCAACCGCAACGACGTAAGCTGGGACAAAGGATGCGAGTTCCCACAACCCCGCACGTATGCCCTCCATATCCCCTCTCTCCAGTCCGCACGCGATGCGAACCAGCCCGCGGGTCTCGGTATCGCCTATCTCTTCCACATCGCAATTTACAGACACACTCTCGCCTGTCAGAAGCGCCCTCAGGCACGCACATATGAGGGCATTGTTCCTCCCGCCCATCTCCGTGAATATCTCCTCCGCCATCCGGAGGCTCTCCGCCCCCTCGCGCTTTCCGGACAGGAGTTCTGCCCTCCCCCTGAGCATGAGGCAGTAGGCCACGAGTTCCCTCTCCCCCGTGGAGATGAAGACGCGCATGGCGTCCTCAGCCGCCTCTATGCAGACGCCGAGGTCTCCCTTCATCCCTCTCACCGCACCGAGCATGAGGCGCACGAAGGCGGCCGTGGATATATCCCCCGCCTCTTCCATCACGGAGAGTGATGACTGCAGCATCTCCTCCGCCTCGTCAAAGCGCCCCATGGTGTAGAGCACGACGCCCATGTCCAGGCGTGCAACGGCCATGCCGTGAACATCGCCCATCCTTTCGTACGTCTCCAGCGCTCTGCGATGGTACTCCATGGCCCTCTCCGTCTCACCCATCTGATTGTATATGCCGGCGATGTTGCCCAGCGCTATCGCCAGTCCGTGATAGGAACCGAGTTCCTCGTTTATTCTCAGCGCCCTCTCGTAGTATTCCAGCGCCTTCTCCACTTCTCCCGCGGAGTGGTGAGCCACTCCCAGATTGTTGAGAGCCCTCGCCGCCACCGCTTTGTCGCCCAGTTCCATAGCCATTTCCAGCGCCCTCGTGTAGCTTTTCACCGCCTCGCGCATTCTGCCCCTCTCCGCCTCCACTATCCCCACGTTTACCAGCGCAGCCGCGACCATCCTCCTGTGCCCGCTCTTCGTGGCGAGCGAGAGAGCCATGTTGTAGTGCTCCAGCGCCTTCTCCTGGTCTCCCGAGATGTGGAATGCACGGCCGAGTATGAGGTGGGCCTCCGGCAGCGCCTCCCCGTCACCCTCTCGCTCGAGATAGGATATGTAGCTCTGCAGAAGCGGGATCGCTCTGGTGCCCTGTCCCGCCGTGGTGTAAGCCGCACCGAGCGCGCCGGTGATCCTCGGTTCGTGGCGACCGGCACTGCCCCTCCACCGCTCCACGAGGCCCTCGGCCTCGCGAACTCTCCCCGCCCTGGCGAGAGCCCACGCGAGTTTGCAGGCCGCCTCAGGGTCGCCCTCCGCAAATCTCCCATAGCACCCGGCTGCCCTCTCCATGTCCCCGCCGACGTAGTAGGCATCGCCCGCGCTGAGTATGTACTTCTTCGGTTCCTCCGCGAGCTCTGCGGCCATCTCGTAGTACCTCGCCGCGGCGCCCCAGAGATGCATCTCCATGGCCTTCTCCGCGGCTTTCACCAGAAACTCCACGGCCTCATGGTCCCCCGCGGCGTGGAGATGCACCGCGATCTCACCCGGCTCTGCCCCACGCCACTTCAGCATATCCGCGGCCATCCTGTGGATTTCCACCCTCATCTCAGGCAGCATCTCACTGTAAATCACATCGCGTATCTTCACGTGGTGGAACGCGTACATGCCGTTCTCCACGTGTCTTATGAGGCCGTGCTTCCTTTCCAGATTACCCAGAAT
This sequence comes from Candidatus Aciduliprofundum sp. JdFR-45, assembly GCA_002011395.1. Classification (GTDB taxonomy): domain Archaea; phylum Thermoplasmatota; class Thermoplasmata; order Thermoplasmatales; family JdFR-45; genus JdFR-45. The sequence goes on along the minus strand of MTNG01000102.1, from coordinate 48 downwards.
GCGGAGAAGACGCAGGCGCGGCAGACCCGTTAGACCCTCCAGCATGGA